>NZ_KV787084.1:0-1561 GCF_001806995.1 Corynebacterium sp. HMSC11D10 | reverse complement strand
GCTGGCACGCTGGTTCAAGTGTGGTTTTGTTGTGCTTGTTCCCGAGCTTGACCAACACGTTGCGGGCTGTGCGTAAACCGCGTGGCAGGGCTTGGGCGTTGTGCTCAAGGATCATGGCGATGACCTTGCTGGTTGCGGGCCCAAACGACGATGCTCTGGCGTAGAGCTCATCGCGAGTTAGCGGTTTGACCCCAGTAATCTCTTTGTCTGGGGTATGCGCAGGGTCTGTGCAATAGCGGTACTTAAACCCGTGCATACGCGGGTGTTCGGCCACGAGGCTATCGCCGTTGAAGATGCTGACCAGGCTGTTGGTCAGCCGTGCGCGCAAAGTCTTGCCGATGTATTGAAACGGCACGGAGTAGTACTGGTAGTCACAACAGATGTGCCAATTGCGATCGACTTTGACGCTGCGCCAGGACACTTCCGTAAATGGGGTGTCAGGAAGGTTGCGCATCATGGGTGCTTCATCGATGTCAAACAGCTCACGACGAGTAAACCCATGCGCATTGGGCATGGTTGTGTTGATGTCTTCGAGGCGCTCAGCGATCGCTTCGTTGAGCTCTTCAAGGCTATAGAACTCAACCCCATCGAAATAGCCAAGGATACGCGTATAGACAAGTTGGACGGCACGCTCAACTGCGGCTTTATCGCGGGGTTTTCCCGGACGTGCTGGTACAAGCAAGATGTCATAGTAGTCAGCAAA
Organism: Corynebacterium sp. HMSC11D10; assembly: GCF_001806995.1. Classification (NCBI taxonomy): domain Bacteria; kingdom Bacillati; phylum Actinomycetota; class Actinomycetes; order Mycobacteriales; family Corynebacteriaceae; genus Corynebacterium; species Corynebacterium sp. HMSC11D10. Next base: position 858 of record NZ_KV787084.1, on the reverse strand, counting down.
GTCCGCATAGCGCTGTTGGATGCGTCGTGCGGGTTTGTTCTTCGCCGGGCGATACGTTGCAGTCGGCGCGTTATCAGGAACGATGATGCCGGGGCGTTTCCCGAGGTAGTTTAGGGCTTTGACGTGGCAGTCAATCCAGGCGTCCATCTTCTCATTCGCCGTAGCAACCACAAATAACAAAGAAGAGTAGGGACAGACAGCCACAAATAGGCAAGCTTTCATCCCTACCTCACCGGTGGCTTGGTCGATGATGCGGACTTTGTCGCCCGCCCAGTCGACGTAGAGCTCTTGGCCTGGTTCATGCTCGATAATCGAGGTCATGCCGGTAGCCCGGATGTAGTCACGCAGGTGTTCACAGAACTGGGAGTACTGGTACTTCGATTCACCTGCGGCGCACGGGGAAGCGACATAGTCCATCCACAGCTTATGGCGCGTGAGGTGCTTGTTGTTCGCCAGCTTCTTCGCGAGTTTTTCGAAGTCAGGTCGGTCATAGCGCAAACGCCGACTCGTTCGCTGATCGCTAAAGTGCGTATCGAAGAACTCTGGATCCAGCTGAGCGAACGAAGACTGCGTGATTGCGTGGTCAGCAATCACTGCTTTGACTTTGGCGATATCCCTGTTGGAGCACTCCAAGGCAGCAGAGATGGCTGCATAACTCGCTCCGGTCAAACACATCGCCATGATGTCTTTGAAGTTGGCCATAAAAGGCCCTCCTTGCGGTCAGAAAGTGGTGACACACCGGCACAGATTGCGCCGACGTCACCTACAAAAATGACCGAAAAAGAAGACCCCTACCACCTATCCGGAAAACCCCTACCAACTACGCGGATTGCCCCTACCAACTACACGGAAACGGCA
>NZ_KV787083.1:0-35439 GCF_001806995.1 Corynebacterium sp. HMSC11D10 | reverse complement strand
GGGTTTACCCGTCCACAAAATTTGACACAGGCCAGGCGCTGCCGACACGGACTATCGAATGCGAAAACCCGCCTCGGAAGGCGGGTTGTGTTGGTCGGGATAACAGGATTTGAACCTGCGACCTCTTCGTCCCGAACGAAGCGCGCTACCAAGCTGCGCCATATCCCGGTGGTATCTCGGACTGTTGTCCGCGGTACTCGAAACACAATACCCCTGGGGTCCGGTTTGGCCAAAACGGCAGGTTGGGTGCGTTTTGTTGTCGGTGTGCTGCGCCGCGGCGGTGGCTGCAGTGTGGCGGTGTGCTGCGGCGCGGCGGTGGCTGCAGTGTGGCGGTGGCTGCAGTGTGGTGGCGCGGTTCGGTGTGGCGGTGCGGTTCGGCTTGGATCCACCGCTGCAAAAGACGATATCGTCTTTTGTGGCCTCGTTTTTACGAAAGCCCAGGTCGCGTTCCGGGAAAATCGGTAAAAGACGATATCGCCTTTTAGGCAGTTCGCGCGACCTGCGGCGGAGCAGACGAGCAGGCGAACGGGCAGGCCGCCCTGCAACCACCCCGCAACCAACCGCCCCGCAACAGGTCTACCCGCGCTCGACGACCCGGATCAGCGACGCGGACGGCGGGCAGAACAGGCGTACGGGCGCGTACTTGGACTGGCCGAGCCCGTTGGATACCTCCATCCACATGCGGCCGTAGCGGTGCAGGCCGGAGGCGCGTTCGCGGTCGATGTCGGCGTTGGTGACCAGGGCGCGGCCGCCCGGCAGGCAGATCTGGCCGCCGTGGGTGTGGCCGGCCAGGGCGAGTTGGTAGCCGTCGGCTTCGAAAGCGTCGAGTACGCGCCGGTAGGGGGCGTGGAGCAGGCCGATGGTGAGGTCGGCATCACGGTTCGGCGCGCCGGCGATGGATGGGTAGTCGTCGAGGTCGTGGTGCGGGTCGTCGACACCCGCCAGCGCGAGGCGTACGCCGGAGGCTTTGAACTCCAGGCGGTTGTGCGTGGCATCGTGCCAGCCGCGCTCCATGAACGCGGCGCGCATCCCCTCCCAGGGCAGGTCCTCATATGACGGCTCGCGTTTCGCCCCGGTCAGGTACTTCAAGGGGTTGACCGGCCGCGGCGCCCAGTAGTCGTTGGTGCCGAAGACAAACGCGCCGGGGCGGTTGAGCAGCGGGCCGAGGGCGTCGAGCACCCAGGGAACACCGCCGAGGTCGGAGAGGTTGTCGCCGGTGTTGATCACCAGGTCTGGGTCGAGCGCATCCAGCCCGGAGACGAACTCCACCTTTTCCGTTTGGCCGGGGATCATGTGGAGGTCGGATACGTGGAGGATGCGGAACTCGTCACGCTCGCGCAACACGCCCGGCTCTAGCAGCGGCAGGGAGTATTCGCGCAGTTGGAAATTGTTGCGTTCGGTGAACCCCCAGGCGAGTGCGGAGGCTCCGGCGGCGAGGGTGGCTGCGGCGGCTTTCTTCAACGTCTTCACTCGCACCACTGTAATCTCGCAGGCATGAGTGCATTGAAAGACCAGATCCGCGCAGACCTCAAGGAAGCCATGAAGGCGAAGGAGAAGGAGCGCACCGGCACGATCCGTATGTTGCTGGCGGCGATCCAGACCGCTGAGACCGAGGGGTCGAAGCATGAGGTGGATGATCAGGAGATTCAGAAGATCATCGCGCGTGAGATTAAGAAGCGTCGCGAGTCCGCCGAGATCTACCAGACCAACGGCCGCGACGATCTCGCCGAAACCGAGCTCGCCGAGGCGAACATCCTCGAGGCGTACCAGCCAAAGCAGTTGACGGACGATGAGCTCGCAGTGCTTATCGACGACACCGTGGCCGAAACCGGCGCCACCTCCATGGCGCAGATGGGGCAGGTCATGAAGGCCGCCACCGCCAAGGCCGCCGGCCGAGCCGATGGCAAGCGCATCTCCGAGGCTGTCAAGGCCCGCCTGAGCTAGCCAGCCGCGTTAGTTGTTGCCGAAGGCGTTGGCGATGGCGTCGCGGGCGTCGTTAAGCGATTGCTCGATGCCGCTGAAGTCCGGCGCCGGTGGGGCAGCGGGGCTCGGGGGAGCAGACGGGGATGGGGATGGGCTCGGCGCGGTGCTGGAGGGGGCCGAGCCGTCCGAGACATTCAGGGTGATGGTGGAGCCGCGCGCGAGCGACTCGTCCGCCGGGGTGATGGACACAACCTGGCCGGCGGGGGCGCCGCCGCCCGGCACCGTCTTCAACACGACCTTGTAGCCCTGGGCCTCCAGCTGGGATTTCGCGGCGGAGGAGTACTGGCCAACCACGGAGTCCACGGCCGCGCGGCGCGCACCAGTCTGGTACTTCGCGCTCGCCGCCGGAAGGCCTGAGGCCGCGCCGGGCACACCCGCGGCGGCCTGGAACCAGGTGTTGGCTGCCTCGTTGCCGCCGAAGAGGTTGCCCACGCCGCACTGGCGGACCGGGGCGGTGCACAGCGGGGTGGTTTGGGTGCCGTCGTTGAAGATGTACGGCGCCGCAGACATGCCCAGCGTGAAGCCGAGGAACGCGGAGGACTGGTGCGACTCGGTCGTGCCGGTCTTCGCGGCGGTGGGTGCGCTCCAATGGTTGCGTTTTGCGGCGTCGGCGCCGGTGCCGTCGACAATGTCGTGCGACATGCCGGCAGCCAAAGCGGCAGCGATCTCCGGGTCGATGGCTTGCTCGCAGGCGGGCCGGTCGATGAAGACCTCACGGCCGTTCTTATCGGTCACGCTCGCGATCGGGTTCGGCTCGCACCAGCGCCCGTTGGACGCCAAGGTGGCGCCCACGTTGGACAGTTCCAGCGCGTTGACGGCTAAGGGGCCGAGGGTGAACGAGCCCATGTTTTCTTCCTTGGCGGCCTGGGCGATGGAGCGGCCGTCCCCAAACGAGTTGTCGTCCTTGTAGGAGCGCAGGCCCAAGCGAACCGCCAGATCCACGACCGGGGCAACACCGACGGTCTGAATCAGCTCAATGAACGTGGTGTTCGGCGATTGTGCAAGCGCGTCCTGCAAGCTCATCTTCGGTGCATAGACGCCGGCATTTTCTACACAATATGCACCCGGCGGACAGTTCGCGGCGCCGCCTGCGCCCATGCCGTACACCACGGAACGCGCCGGTGTGTTCAGCATGGAGTTCAGCCCGTAGCCCTGCTCAAGCGCGGCGGCCGCGGTAAAGATCTTGAATACGGAGCCTGCACCGTTGCCCACCAGCGACACAGGCTGCGGCAGGATCGTCTGGCTTTGGTCCAGGTCCAGGCCATAGAAGCGGGAAGACACCATCGCCTTGATGTTGCGCGAGTCCGCGCCGGGCTCCACAATGTCCAACACCTGCGCCACGCCTGCGGTGTGCGGGCTGACGTTGTTGCGCACCGCGTTGAGCGCGACCTGCTGAATGTTCGGGTCGAGTGTGGTCTTGATGGTGTAGGACCCGTTTTTGATGGTGTCCAGGTCCAGGCCTTTTTCTGCCAGGTAGCGCAGGGCGTAATCGCACATGAAGCCGTTGTCGCCGGCGGTGATGCAGCCTTCCGGCAGTGTCTTCGGCTTGTCCAGAATGCCTAACGGTGCGCCCGCCCAGCGGTCGGCCTCGGACTGCTCGATGTAGCCCTGAGCGGCCATGTTGTTGAGCACTACGTTGCGACGACGCACCGCCCCTTCCGGGTTCGTATACGGGTTCAGCGCCTCCACCGACTGCAGCAGACCCACCAGCATCGCAGCCTGTGCCGGGTTGAGCTTGGCGGCGCTGGTGTCAAAGTAGGTCCGGGCGGCGGCCTCGATGCCAAAGGAGTGCTGACCAAACGACACCAGGTTCAGATACCGGGTAAGGATCTCGTCCTTCTCCAGCGTCTTGTCTAGATCGGATGCCATGCGCATTTCGCGCAGTTTGCGGGGAATGGACTGTTCGGTGGCGGCGAGCGCTTCCTCTTCGTTTTCCGCGTCGATGAGCCAGAGGTAGTTCTTCACATACTGCTGGTTCACCGTGGACGCGCCCTGCTCCACACCGCCGGCCAGCACGTTGGTCACCAGCGCGCGGGCAAAGCCCTGCATATCCACGCCCTCGTGGACGTAGAAGCGGCGGTCCTCCGTAGAAACCAGCGCGTCCTTGGCGTACTGCGAGATCTGCTCGCTGGGCACCTCGTAGCGGCGCTGTTTGAAGATCCACGCCATGGGTTTGCCGTTGACGTCCGTAATCGTGGTCACGCCCGGCACGTCGCCGTGGGTGAGGTCGGAGAGATTGGACTGCATGGTCTCGTCGGTACGCGCAATTGCGGCACCCCCAAGACCTGCGATCGGCGCCAGGCATAACGCCATGACGAGCGCTGATGCGACGACGGCGACCAGCAGGTTTCCTAAGCTTTTCAGGGCAGACACGCCAACACCTTAATTCAATCTGTGGCGTGGGGGAATACCATGCTCCCCCCAAAAATGTGATGCATTCGACATGGAATTTCCTGTGTGATTCCATTTACATGGGATCGCTAATATGCGGTCGATTGTATAAAAGGAGTCCGCTCCGCTTCCGGATAGGGATAGGACGTCTAAGGAGACGCACGATGACCACGAGTTTGAAAAAGGCACCGGCAACTAACCTGCGACCGACCACCTCCAAGAAGTGCGACTCCACGGGAACACTGGTCTTCGACCGTGGCGAGTGGGTCACCCAGGCCCAGTGCCGCGGCGGCGACCCGGACGCACTCTTCGTCCGCGGTGCCGAGCAGCGCAAGGCAGCAGCCATCTGCCGCGCCTGCCCGGTGATGACTGAGTGCCGCGCAGACGCACTGGATAACAGGGTGGAATTCGGCGTATGGGGAGGCCTGACCGAGCGTCAGCGCCGCGCAGTACTGCGTAAGAACCCGCACGTGAAGGACTGGGCAACCCACCTGTCCAGCGGCGGCGAAATTATTGGCCTCTAGGTAGGGTGAATCCCATGAAGAAATGGGAATACGCAACCGTTCCGCTGTTGTCGCACGCCACCAAGCAGATTCTGGATTCTTGGGGTGAGGACGGCTGGGAACTCGTCGCAGTCACCCCGGGTCCGAACCCGGACAATGTTGTCGCCTACATGAAACGAGAGGTTGAGTAAATGGCACAGTGGTCTGAGCGCCTGAAAGAACTGGGCATTGAACTTCCGACCGTGGCCGCACCCGTGGCCGCATACGTCCCAGCAACGCGCACCGGCAACCAGGTGTGGACGTCCGGCCAGCTGCCGTTCGTGGGCGGCAAGCTGCCGGCCACCGGCAAGGTTGGCGCCGAGGTACCCCAGGAGGATGCATACGGCTACGCCCGCCAGGCTGCGCTGAACGCGCTGGCTGCAGTGGACGCACACGTGGGCATCGACAACGTCGCCCGCGTGGTCAAGATCGTGGGCTTCGTGGCCTCCGATCCGGCATTCACGGGGCAGCCCGCCGTGATCAACGGTGCATCCGAACTGGTGCAGGAGATCTTCGGCGAAGCCGGTGCACACGCACGTTCCGCAGTCGGTGTTGCTGTCCTTCCGATGGACACCCCGGTTGAGGTTGAGATTGTCGTGGAGCTCGAAGGCTAGTTTGCCCATCGGCGCAGCCGTGACGGGGTAGGGTGGGAGCCATGAAACATCCCGCATACAGCCAGCTGCGCCCTGTGACCCCCAACGCCGCGGTGGTCCTGGTGCCGAACCCCAGCTACGCGGCGCTCGAGGGCACGAACTCTTGGGTGATCCGAGGTGAGGGCGACGAGGCGAGCATCGTCGTCGACCCGGGCCCGGCCGATGAGGGTCACCTCAACGTGCTGCAGGCAAAGGCCGACAAGGTCGCCTTGATTCTGTTGACTCACCGTCACCACGATCACGCAGATGGCGCGGAACGGTTCCGCCAGCTCACTGGCGCACCGATCCGCGCCCTTGATCCGTCTCATACCTCCGGCGCTGAGCCACTCACCGACGGCGAAGTGATCTCCGTTGAGGGGGTTACCCCGCGCGTGAAGGTCGTCGCTACGCCGGGCCACACCAGTGACTCTGTGTGCTTCTTCGTCTACCCGGGCGAAGACACCGACGGTAAGCCGGAAGGCATCATCACCGGCGACACCATTGCGGGTCGCCACACCACCATGATCTCTGAGACCGACGGTGATCTGGGTGCCTACCTGGACACCCTGGAGATGCTCGAGGAAAAGGGCAAGGGTGTCATGCTGCTTCCGGGCCACGGTCCGGAAGGTGAGGACCTGTCTGCGTACGCCCGCAAGTACATCGATCGCCGTAACCAGCGCCTGGATCAGATCCGTCAGGCACTGAAGGAGCACGGCGATAACGCGGACATCAATACGCTGGTCGATGCGATTTACGACGATGTCGACCCGGTCCTGCGCGGTGCCGCAGAACAGTCGACTCGTGTGGCGTTGCGTTACCTCAACGCCAAGTAGCGGATTCTCGACCCGCCGCGGGCGCCTCCGTTAGCGCGCGCGGCGAGCGAGGTGCTCAGTGTTAACAATGAGCACGCTTTTGCCCTCTAGGCGGATCCAGCCGCGGTGAGCGAACGTGGCCAATGCCTTGTTCACCGTCTCACGCGACGCGCCCACAAGCTGGGCGATCTCTTCCTGGGTGAGGTCATGGTTGACGCGGAGCGCGCCACCCTCATGTACACCGAAGCGGTTTGCCAGCTGCAGCAAGGTCTTGGCTACGCGGCCAGGCACGTCGGTGAAGATCAGGTCTGCCAGCGACGCGTTCGTGCGGCGTAGGCGGCGGGCCAGCACGCGCAGCAGCTGCTGGGAGATCTCCGGGTGGTTGTCGATCCACTCGCGCAGCATGGTGGAGTCCATGGTGGCGCAGGTGACGTCCGTGACGCAGACTGCGGAGGAGGTACGCGGGCCGGGGTCGAAGATGGAGAGCTCGCCGAACATGTCGGACGGGCCCATCACGGACAGCAAGTTTTCGCGACCGTCCGGCGCATGGCGGGCGAGTTTAATTTTGCCTTCGACGATGATGTAGAGGCGATCGCCGGGCTCGCCTTCGTCGAAAATCGTGGTGCCCTTCGGGAAATCCACGGTGTCCATATCGTTGATCAGCGCGGCGACCGCGTCAGGGTCGACGCCCTGAAAGATGCCGGCGCGGGCAAGAGTGTCTTGAACGCCTTCCATGAGTCCTCCTCAGACTGTCGCTCACGCATTCTGCGTGGGATTGGTCACGAACGGTGCCATTAGCGGTGACCGTCACACAAACTGGAACTCTACCAGCTCAACTAATCAGTGGGATAGTCTTTCCGCGACTGGGAACTGTGCTAGCCGATGACCGCTGCTTCCACATGCTCCATGAAAAGCGGAAACACCCCGAGCACAAGCGGATTCAGCGCCACAAGCAAAAAGGTCATACCCATAGTGTACGGCTAGCATGTTGGGCATGGCCGCTTCGACCTCTCCATTGAAACATCGCCGCCCAGGCGCTCATCCCGCCGCGAAGGGGAAAGAGACTCCGATCGGGCGTAAGCGCAGGGCACGCCGTATTAACCGCACGTTGGCGGCAGCGTACCCGGATGCGCACGCGGAGTTGGACTTTACTAACCCGCTGGAGTTGCTCGTTGCTACGGCATTGTCCGCGCAGACCACGGACGTGCGGGTGAACATGGTCACCCCGGCGCTGTTTGCCAAGTACCCCACGGCCGCTGACTACGCGGAGGCCAACCAGGCAGAGGTGGAGGAGATTATCCGCTCGACCGGGTTTTACCGTTCCAAGGCGGCGAACCTGATCGCGATGGGCCAGAAGCTGGTCACCGATTTTGGTGGCGAGGTGCCCGAGAAGCTTGAGGACTTAGTCACCCTGCCCGGGGTGGGCCGCAAGACGGCGCATGTGGTGCGCGGCAACGCGTTCGGCTACCCGGGGCTGACGGTGGACACGCACTTCCAGCGCCTGGTCAAGCGCATGATGCTCACCGAGGAGACGGATCCGGTGAAGATCGAACACGCGATCGCGGAACTGATCGAGCGCCGCGAGTGGACCATGTTCTCCCACCGCATCATCTTCCACGGCCGCCGCGTCTGCAACGCCCGCAAACCGGCCTGCGGCGCTTGCCCGATCGCGTTCGACTGCCCCTCCTTCGGCGTCGGCCCAACCGACCCGGAGGAAGCCGCCGAACTGGTCACCGGGCCCGAGCGCGACCACATTTTGAGGATGGTGGGCCTGTGAAGCGCACAATCTGGGTCAGCGTCGCCGCGATCGTTGCGGTGACTCTTCTGGTCATTGCGGGTGCCAGGGCGTTGCTTGTCGACGACGCCACGCCCCCGGCTGGCGACGGTGTCGTCGAGAAGCAATCTGCCCCGGTGACTGGACGTCCGGACTGCCCGGAAGGCGCAGTCGGCGGCGTGGACCTGGCGTGCCTAGGCGGCGAGGCCACCGGCGCGCAGCAGGAGATCACCGTGGCCAACGTGTGGGCGTGGTGGTGCGAACCGTGCCGGGCGGAGTTGCCTGTGGTGGAGGAGTTCGCCCGCGCGCACCCCGAGTACACCGTGGTGGGCGTGCACGCGGACCGCGATGGGGCGCGCGGCGCGGCGTTGTTGGAAGACCTCGGCGTGGACTTGCCGAGCTTTGAGGACGACTCCAACGTGTTCGCCGGCACGCTCGGCCTGCCGCCGGTGGTGCCGCTGACCGTCGTGTTCCGCGGCGAGGAAAAACTCGGCGTGTTTGCCAAGGAGTTCACCTCGGCTGAGGAGCTGGCCGAGGCCGTGCGCGGGGTGCTGTGATGGTTGCCGTGCAGCCGGAACGTGCACCGGTGTGGCTGCGGGGGCTCGTGGATAAGCTGCGCGCTGGCGAGGGCGATGCGCGGGTCAAAGCGATGTTGGGCCCGCGCGTGCCGCAAACGCCGGGGGAGGACCAGGCGGCGGTGCTCATCGTGTTTGCTGGCGACCCGGAGGCGGAGGAACTGCCGGAGGACGCCCGGGTGCTGATCACGCACCGCACCCCGTCTATGCGCAGCCACTCCGGTCAGATGGCGTTTCCGGGCGGGCACATCGACGCCACAGATACAGGCCCGGTGGCGGCGGCGCTGCGCGAGGCGTACGAGGAGACGGGGCTGGCCCCTGAGCGGGTTGTGCCGCTGGCGGTGATGGGGCAGGTGAAAACCGGTGGCAGCCGCAGACTGGTGCGCCCCGTGGTGGCGTACGCACCCGACCCGGGTGAGGTGTACCCGGCAAGCGAGCTCGAAACCGACGACGTGTTCTTCGTTCCCATCCGGGACTTGGTGGATCCGGCCAACCGCGCGAAGCTCGGCTGGAAGCACTGGACCGGTCCGACATTTTGGGCGCGCGACTATCTCATCTGGGGTTTTACCGGAATCCTGCTTGCTGTCGTGCTGGAATTAGCCGGCTGGGTGCGCGCCTGGGACGAGCGTCCGGGCGATCTTTACGAGGCGCTGGCCCGATCCCGCAACCGCGAGCTGTAACATTTGCGGAATGCACCTGGTCGTTGACGTTCTGCTTGGGCTTGCCGTCGTCGCTGCGTTTGTCAGCGGCTGGCGCCAAGGTGCGTTTTCGGCTGTGATCTCCGCAATCGGCATCATCGCGGGCCTCGTGGTGGGGCTGGCGGTGGCGCCATTGCTTCTCGACGTCACCGAGTCCCAACCCATCCGCATCACGCTGCTGCTGTCGGTGGTGGTGCTCTTCGTCGGCCTGGGCAACCTGCTCGGCGTGACCCTCGGGGGCAACTTGCGGGCGCGGGTACGCAGCCGCCTGACGCGTTTCGTGGATTCGGTGGTGGGCGCACTGTTCCAATCGGTCGCACTGGCGCTGGTGGTGTGGTTTATCTCAATCCCGCTGGCGTCGGCGGTGCCTGGCGAGTTGGGCGACGGGATCCGCAACTCGCACATCCTGGCCAAAATCCACGACACCGCTCCGGAGAGCGCCGGGAAACTGCCCGCGAAATTCGCAGCGCTTCTCGACGAGTCCGGCCTGCCCCCGCTCGTTTCCCCCTTCCAATCCCCGCACGGCGCCCAGGTGGACGCACCCGATAACGCGGCGCTTCGTCCCGAAGTTGTGGAGGCGGCCCGCCCGAGCGTGGTCCACGTCATGGGCGATGCGGAGAGTTGCCGCCGCCGGCTCATGGGCTCCGGCTTCGTGTTTGAGGATGGCTACGTGCTCACCAACGCGCACGTCGTCGCCGGCACCGAGCGTGTCTCCCTGGACACCGTCGTCGGCGTGAAGCCGGCGGATGTGGTGCTCTACGACCCGGATACCGACATTGCGGTCCTCCACGCCCAGGGCTTGGGTCTGCCGCCTCTGCGTTGGGCTGCACGCGAGCTGCAGCGTGGCGACGACGCCGTGGTCATGGGCTACCCCAAATCCGGTCCCTTCGAGGCCGCACCGGCGCGAATCCGCAGCCAACTGACCATCGCAGGCCCGGACATTTACACCACCGGCCGTGTGGAGCGCGAGGCCTACACCATCCGCGGCGACATCCGCCAGGGCAACTCCGGTGGCCCGCTGCTCACCCCGGCAGGGGAGGTGGCAGGCATGATCTTCGGCGCGTCCCTGGATGCCTCAGAAACGGGTTACGCGCTGACTGCACACCAGGTGCAGCAGCGCGTAGGGGATGTGACCAGGCTGAACGCTGTCGTCGATACGCAAGCCTGCGTCAGCGGTTAACGGCCCGTGTACAGGCCAGCCTCATTCTTGGTCAGGTTCTTCTGAGCCTCGCCCGGCTTCAGGTTCTTCAACTCGTTGACCGAGCTGATGGTGCGCTCCGGAGCCTTGATCTTCTTGACCTTCTTCAGGCCAACCAGCGCGAGCAGGCCAGCCAGGGCGATCATGATGAGGAAGACGATCAGGAATGCCCAGCCGCGGTGCATCCAGGATGCGAGCATCTCCGCGAACGCGAAGAAGAGGAAGAACGAGGAGTACAGCGCAATCACGCCGGCGACGCCGAACAGGCCACCGCCAACGGCGCCCTTCTTCACCTCGCCCATGACCTCAGCCTTGGCCAGCTCGATCTCGCCGCGAACCAGGGTGGACACCTGCTCCGACGCGTTGGAGATCAAGGTGCCGATGGACTGCTGGCCCGGCACCGTCACATCGGTATCGCGCAGCGGAATCGAATCCACCTTGGCGGTTACGGCGGTCGAGCCGCTGGTGTACAGACCTTCGTTGCTCACTGTTTACTCACCTTCCTGGGTGGCTATGCATGAGGCACCCTGGGAAGGTGCCTGGAATTCTCCCAACGATGTTAGCGACACATCACAGTGTTTGCCTGAATCGGGGTGAAACATAACGTCACGCGCTGCGGCGCTTGTCGCCAGATTTGCCGGACACAGCACGGGCGATGAGCACCCCAGCCACCGCCAACGCCGTCACGCCGGCGATCACGCTCGCGCCGATGCCGACCTCGCGGGCGTTCGGCATCTGGATCAGCGGCTCCGGGTCTTTAAAGGTGCGAACCTGCCAATCGTGCGACAGGGCATGCTTGCGCAGCGCGCGGTCCGGGTTCACCGCCACCGGGTTGCCCACCAGTTCCAGCATTGGAATGTCCGTGGCGGAGTCGGAGTAGGCGTAGCTGCGTTCCAGGTCGTAGTCGTGGTCGGCGACAAACTGGCGCACAGCCTCCGCCTTCGCCCCGCCCTTGAGGTAACGGGTGATCTCGCCGGTGAGCTTGCCGTCCTTCTCCGCGAGTTCGGTAGCCACGACCGTGTCTACGCCGAGTTCGCGCGCGATCGGCTCAACCAGAATTGATGCGGAGGCGGAGATGATGATGACGTCGTGGCCTTGGGCGCGGTGGTCGTCGATAAGTTCGCGCGCTTCGGCGTAAATCGCGGGCGTGACCACGGTGCGCATCGTTTCTTGGGTGATGCGCTGGACGTCCTCGATCGACCAGCCTTCGATGAGTTGGGCGAGCGAATCGCGCGTGGCGTCCATTTTTTCGCTGGAGTGGCCGACGAGCATGTACTGCGCTTTGGTTAGGTAGAGGTCCCACGCCTCTTGTCGCGTGATCATTCCGTTGTTGCGGAATTCTTTGCCGAAGGCGAAGGCGGAAGACGTCGCAATGATCGTCTTGTCCAGGTCGAAAAACGCCGCCACCGGCCGTGTGGGAGACATGCTTTAGCAGTCTAGCCCCACTTTGCTGGTGGGGCAGTGTAGGCCCGCTGTGAAAGAAGTGAACATTTGGGGCGAATTGTCCACAGGCTTTTTGTTGAAGTGTCACTTAGATTGCGGGTTGTCCACAGGGTGGTTGCCACATTTGCGCTGGTGAAAAACACTATTGGCATGACACGCACACACCCACACACCGGCCCGATCGTGGTCGCGGTCGCCGACCTCGCCACCCACTCCGAGGCCGTGCACCTCGCCGCCGCGACCGGCCGCCAGGTCATCGACACCGCCGATGCGGCCGAGCTCGCCCGCCACGCGCCCAAAGCATTCGCCGTGCTTATCGACGACACCCGCGCCCCCGACCTTTCCCCACCCCACGCAGCGAACGTCTTCCGCGTCGGTGGGGAGCTGGTCGATTCAGCCGAGCGGGTCTTCGTCCTGCCCGCCGAGGCCGCGGACCTCCTGCGCGCCATTGGCGCCCTTGCCGTGCAACCCGCGGCGGTGGCGGCGCGCGGGAAGGTGATCACCGTCGTGGGCGCATCCGGTGGGGCAGGGGCGTCCACCCTGGCAGCCGCACTATGCCGGGGCGCCGCACGGGGTGATTCGGCAACGCTTCTCGACGGGCACTGGCTCTCCGGCGGACTCGACCTGCTGCTTGGCATCGAGCACGTCCCCGGCGCGCGCTGGGGCGAGATCGACTTCGGCGAAGGCACCGTGGCGCGCACCGACGTGCGCCGCGCGCTGCCCGCCACCGCCGACGACATCGCGGTGCTGACCTTTCCGCGCCAGCGCGTGGCGGACCCGTTCCGGCTGGAGGCGGCGGCGTTGGAACACGTCGCCGGCGCCGTCGGTGGGGCAGGGGTGACGGTCGTAGACGCACCCGCCGCGCTGATTCCCGGCCGCAGCGACCTGGTCGTCGTGGTGGTCGTGCCCGAGGTGCGCTCAGTTGCCGCCGCGACCCGCATCGTCGCCGAGTGCGCCGCCGCCGGCCTGCCGTGTGTGGTGGTTGTGCGCGATAGTGCCTGGGCCGCGCTGACCGACGAGGAGATCGCGCACACCACCGGCGCCACCGTACTCACCCACCTGCCACACGTGCGCGGGCTGACTCGCACGGTGGAGAAGTCCGGCCTGCCCGCGCGTGTGCCCCGTTCGCTAGCCGCCTGCGCCAACGCGGTGCTCGAGGAGGTGGCCTAAATGATCGACCGCGACCTCATCGCCCGCGTCAAGCGCCGCCTCGCCGACGAACCCACCACCCCGGACCCCGCCCGCATCGCAGCCCTGATCCGCGAAGAAGCCGTGGTGATCAGCGACATCGGCGTGCTGGACGTGATGCGCACACTTCGCGACGACACCACCGGCACCGGCCCCCTCGAAGCACTGCTTGCCGACGACACCGTCACCGACATCTGCGTCAACGGCCCCAACTGCGTCTACGTCGACTCGGGCGCGGGCCTGGAACGCTCCGCGGTGCGCTTCGAATCCGAAGCCGCCGTGCGCCGCCTCGCCTCCCGCCTGGCCGCCAGCTGCGGGCGCCGCCTCGACGACGCGCAACCGTTTTGCGACGGCCACATCACCCGCGACGACGGCACCCTCCTACGCTTCCACGCCGTGCTCGCCCCAACCGCCCAGGCCGGCACCTGCATCTCCCTGCGCGTGCTACACACCGCCTCGGCCACCCTCGACGACCTGGTAGCGCGCGGAGCGCTGGGTGGGGAGGTTGCGGAGGTGCTACGTGGGGTCGTCGCAAAGCGAAAAGCGTTCGTGGTCGTCGGCGGCACCGGATCCGGCAAAACCACGCTGCTATCCGCCCTGCTCGCGGAGGTCGACCCGGCTGAGCGCATCGTCGCCATCGAAGACACCCTGGAACTCACCCCCGACCATCCGCACGTGGTCAACCTGACCACCCGCGGCGCGAACTCCGAGGGCGCCGGCGAGATCACCATCGCGGACCTGGTGCGTCAGTCGCTGCGCATGCGACCCGACCGCGTCGTGGTTGGCGAGATCCGCGGCGCCGAAGTCGTCGACCTGCTCGCAGCACTGAACACCGGCCACGACGGCGGCGCCGGCACCCTGCACGCCAACTCGATCGCCGAGGTCCCCGCCCGCTTCGAAGCACTTGCCGCACTCGGCGGGCTGGATCGCGCCGGGCTGCACGCCCAACTCGCCGCCGCCATCGACGTGGTCATCGTGGTCAAACGCCACCCCGACGGCACACGCCGCCTCCACCAGATCGGGGTGCTCGAAGGCCAACCCGTGCGCGCCAAGGTGGTGTGGGACGCCGACACCGGCCCCGCCGAAGGTTACGAGGAGCTGCTGTCATGACCACGCTGTTGCTCCTCGCCGGCGCCGCTGCCTGCCCGCCACCTGCTCCTGGCGCTCGCATCGCGCCGCGCTCGTTGGCTGTTCCTCCCCGCATTGCCATCCCGCTGGGCATCGGTGCCGTGGTGCTCGCCGCCTTAGCGTTTGACCGGGCCAGCCTGGTCATCGCGCTAGCGATGGGTGCGGCGACGGTGGTGTGGGTCGCAGATACCCAACGGCGCGCCCGGGCCGCCTCCAAGCGCACGGAAGCGGTCGCCACCTTCCTCGGTCACCTTGGCACCAACGTCGAAGCCGGCGCGCCACTGCACGCCGCGTTAGAGCGCGCCGCCGAACACGCACCGCGCGAGATCGCCCGCGACGTCGCACACCTCATCCACCACGTCACCACCGGCGCACCACTTGCGGCCGAGACGGACGAGTTCGCCCGCATCACCCCGCTGTTCGCACTGTCGGCCAGCAGGGGAGTGCCGCTGTCGCGCCTGGTTGCCGCCGCGCGCGACGACATCGACCACACCCGACGCCACCGCGCCGCCACCAACGCCGCACTCGCCGGGCCCAAAACCACCGCGGTTGTGCTCGCCCTGCTGCCGTTCGCCGGCCTGCTCATGGGCGCGGCGATGGGGGCGAACCCGCTCGCGCTGCTCACAGGGGGAGGCCTCGGCGGGGTGCTGCTCACCGTCGGCACTGCGCTGGTGTGCGCCGGTGTGATCGTTTCCCAGCACATCATCCAAGGAGCCACCACATGATCGCCGCAGCCCTGCTCATCGCCACCGCGCTCGCCGTCAGCCCCACGCAGCCCGCCCGGCGCGTCACCCGCCAGGTGCCGCCCACGCCGAAGACCCCGCGCGACGGACCCGACTACGCGCTGCCGGACCGCTGTGCCGCCGACATCACCCTGTTCGCCGCCTGCTTCGAGGCCGGCCTGCCGGTCAGTGCCGCAGCCGCCGCGGTTGCCGAAACTCACGACGGTGACCGCAGCCCGTGGCACACCGTCGCAGCGCTGCTCGCACTCGGGGTTGAACCGGAGCGCGCCTGGTCGGAACTCCACGCCATTCCCGGCGGGGAGGACCTGGCCAGCCTCGTCGCAATGACGCACGCGTCCGGCGCGGCGCTGGCGCAAGGGTGCGAACGTATCGCCTCAAACCTGCGTGCCGACGCCGCCGACCATGCCAAAGCCAAAGCGGAACGCGCCGGCGTACTCATCGCCATCCCGCTCACCGCGTTTTTCCTCCCGGCGTTTTTCGTCCTCGGGCTCGCGCCTGTGGTGATCAGCCTCGGGAGCAACCTCATCAACTTCTGAAAGGAACAATCATGACTCGCATTTCCACCTTCTTCATCCAGCGTTTGCGTAACGACGCCGGAATGTCGACCATCGAATATGCTTTCGGTTCGTTGGCGGCTGCCGCCCTTGCTGGAGTATTGTATCTCGTGGTCAACGGCGACGGGGTCGTTTCCGCGATCGAAAATGTGATCACCAGCGCGCTGACCAACACGCCGGGCTGATGACCACGATTGAAACGGCGCTTTCGCTGGCCACGCTCGTGGTGGTTACGGCTGCGATCGTGGGTGGCATTGCCACGATGTCCGCCTACATCGCTGCCGTGGACATTGCCGGTGCCGCCGCCCGGGCGCACGCGATGGGCGTGGATTACACCCCGCCGCGCGGCGAGGTGAGCATGCACGAGTCCGCAGGCCTGGCCACCGTTACCGCCGCCGTACCCGCCCCGATTGGCACCATGCGCGCCACCGCGGTCTTCCCCGTGGAGTTCTAATGCGCAGATTGCTTATCGACGACACCGGCTCCGCCACCGTCACCACCACAGGCATCATCACCGCAGTGGTCTCCTTGGCCCTTGCGGTGGTGGTCACCGGGGCCCGCACCGCCGACGCACACCGCGCTCGCGTGGCCGCGGACCTTTCCGCCGTCGCCGCAGCCACCGCGCTGTACCGTGGCGCCGATGCCTGCACCTGGGGCAACGCCACCGCCAACCACAACGGCGCTGAGGTCACCTCGTGCGAGTTCGTCGAAGGCGACGTCATCGTGGCCGTGCGGCTGCGCCACGCCGAAGCGACCGCCCGCGCCGGGCCGTAATGGCTAGCCGGTCAGCCAGTCATGCTCACCAGCGCGCCGAGCAACTTCAGTGCGGCGTGCTTATCCAGTGGCTGGTTGCCGTTGCCGCACTTCGGCGACTGCACGCAGGACGGGCAGCCGTCCTTACAGCCGCAGGACCGCACCGTTTCGTAGGTCGCGGCGATCCACTCGTGGAAGCGGGCAAAGCCCTCGTCGGCAAAGCCTGCGCCGCCGGGGTGGCCGTCGTAGACAAACACCGTGGGCAGCATCGTGTCCTGGTGCAACGCCGTGGACACGCCGCCGATGTCCCACCGGTCGCACGTGGCCAACAGCGGCAGCAGGCCGATCGCGGCGTGTTCCGCAGCGTGCAGCGCGCCGGGGATCTCGCCAGCCGTAATACCCAGTTTGTCCAGCACCATCGGGTCGATCGTGTACGCCACCGCGCGGGTGACTAGGCGCTGCTCGGGCAGGTCGAGGGGGATGTGTTCGGAGACGGTGCCGTCGGCAAGCCGGACGACATAGCCGGTGACACGGTCGATGACCTCCACGTCCACACTGGCCACCCACAGTCCCGGCGAAGGGTTTTCCAGATCTGTCGGCTCGCCAAGGATCGTGATGTCGGTCGTGGAGCGCGCCTGCGTGGAGTAATCCGGCCGCTCCGGCGCCACCAACGCCACGTAATCGTCCAGGTCTAGCGACTGCACCACAAAGTATTCGCCCTGGTGGATGTACACCGCGCCGTCGTGCACCTGGCTCATCGCACGCCCCGCATCTACGGTGCCCAACAGCCGCCCGTCGGTCACATCGACGATCATGACTTCCTCACCCACGCCTCCGCGAATGCTTACCGACGCATGCGCCGTCTCCGGCGTCACCTCCCCCTCCAACTGCGGTACCGCAAACCAGCCCTGCGGACGGCGGCGCAGCAACCCCTCGGCGGTCAGGTCGTTGACCACGTCGGTGGCGTTGAAGGCGGCGACGTCGTCGTCGCTAAGCGGACGCTCCACCGCTGCGCAGTACATGTGCCCGCGCAGGATGTAGGGGTTGGCCGGGTTGAACACGCTATTTTCCACCGGCCGGCCAAGCAGCGCCTCGGGGTGGTGGACCAGGTACGTATCCATCGGCTCGTCGCGCGCCACCATCACCACCACGGAGCCCTGGCCGCGCCGGCCCGCGCGCCCGGCCTGCTGGCGAAACGACGCCACCGTGCCCGGAAACCCCGCCATGACCACCGCGTCCAGGCCCCCGACGTCGATGCCAAGCTCAAGCGCGTTCGTCGTGGCCACGCCAAGCAGATCGCCGTTATCCAGACGCTGCTCGAGGGCGCGGCGATCCTCCGCGAGGTAGCCGGCGCGGTAGGAGGCGACGCGTTCGGCGAAATCGGCCCGGCCCGCCACCACCAGATCCTCCTGGGCCCGCATGGCCACCGTCTCCGCGGCGCGGCGCGAGCGCACAAACGTCAACGTGCGCGCACCCTGCAGCAGCAACGTCGACATGATCGACGCCGCCTCCGTCGTCGCCGGGTACCGGACCGGCGCGCCGTTTTCGCCCTCGGCGCCCTCGATGAACCCCGGCTCCCACAACGCGATGGTGCGCTCGCCAGTGGGTGCTGCATCCTCCGTCACCGCCACCACGTCGCGCCCGCACAACCGCGACGCCTGGCCCGCAGGATCCGCCGCGGTCGCCGAGGCGAAAATCAGCGTCGGCTCAGACCCGTACGCCTTCGCAATACGCAGCAACCTGCGCAACACCAACGACACGTTCGCCCCGAACACACCCCGGTAGGTGTGGCACTCGTCCACCACCACATACTTCAAATGGCGCAGCAGCCTCGCCCAACGCTCATGCGCCCCCAAAAGGCTTGCGTGCAGCATGTCCGGGTTCGTAAACACGTAGCGGGTGTGCTCCCGGATACCCGTCCGCGACTCCTGCGGCGTATCCCCGTCATACGGCGCCGGGTGTACCGACGACAGCGCCGCATTCCCCCGCGTCATGGCAAGCGTTGCCTGCAACTGGTCCGAACCCAACGCCTTCGTCGGCGTCAGATACATCGCGAACGCCTTCGGATCCGCCGCCAACGCGGACAGCACCGGCAACTGATAGCCCAACGACTTTCCCGACGACGTCCCCGTCGCCACCACCACATCCCGGCCCGCCCACGCCAACTCCGCGCACTGGGTTTGGTGGGCGTAGGGGAGGGTGACGGCGTCGTCGATAAGCATCTGCTTCAACCCCGGCTCCACCCACTCGGGCCACTGTCCAAACACCGCGAGACGAGCCGGCTCATGCTCCACATGCGTCACCGTCGCAGCAGGGAAACGCTGCGCAAGCACCGAAACGAGCTCATCGCCAAAACCAGAAACCATGATGGTGAGCCACTTTAGCCGGGCCAAAGCAGTGCCCCCGACAACAAATCGTGGCAGACTGGGCAACGGTCACAGATTTTGTGTGCGCCTCATCAGGTGCTCGCGAGGATTGTGCACGCGGGCACCAGGACCAAACAGGCCCTGGTGGACGACAAAAACATGCAACATTTTGAAAGGTTTCACCATGGCAACCGGAACTGTTAAATGGTTCAACGCCGAAAAGGGCTTCGGCTTCATCGCACCCGACGACGGCTCCGCCGACGTCTTCGTCCACTACTCCGAAATTCAGGGTTCCGGCTTCCGCACCCTCGAAGAAAACCAGCAGGTCGAGTTCGAGGTCGGTGAAGGCGCCAAGGGCCCACAGGCCCAGCAGGTTCGCGCCCTCTAAAACAGCGCGAATCCCCCGGACGGTACACCCGCCCGGGGGAAATTTTTATGCCTACACCGCACTAATTCCGCGGCGAATATCAGAACGCTCGAAGATCTGGTTCTGCAGCTTCTGAATCACAAACCCCACAAGGGAACCCAACACCACACCCAGCACCATGCCCAGAAGCGGGTACTGCTGCAGGAGCGTGCCACCCAAATACCCCATGCCGACACTCAAACACGCCCACAGGATCACGCCGATGGTGTCGAAAAAGAAGAACTTAAACCAGTTGTAACGCACCGACCCCAGCACAATCGTGGCCACCCAACGCGCCCACGGGAGGAAACGCGCAACAATAATCATCGCGCCCGCACCCCGGTTCATGTTGGCCCGCACCCACGTAATCGCCTGGCCAGCCTTCGAATCCGGATCCAACCTATCCACCCGGTGAATCAACTTCGCGCCGAGAGCGAAACAAATATTGTCGCCAACAATCGCGCCGATAATCGCCGCGAAGATCACACCCCACACATTTGGCACACCACGCGACGCGGAAAACGCACCAGCCAGATTCAACACGGTTTCAGACGGCACCACCGGCGCCAACGCATCCGAAACGATCAGCAACACAACGAGTGGGTAAAAGATCGGCAACCCCATCAACGTATGCAAAAACTCAATGAGCGAATCGACCACGCTGCGTCCTCCTTTCCACCCCAACAACTCCGCGCCAGGGCACCAACGCAGTGTAATGCCAGGGGCGAGAAAATCCCCCGTCCGTATAACCATGTGCTAGTTGTCTGATAAGAATGAGGAAGTTTTACCGCTCATACGCTTAGTGGGAATCGAGGAAAGGTCAGCGTGACTGCAAACGGCAAGACTCTCGTGATCGTGGAGTCCGCGACAAAGGCGAAGAAGATACAGAAGTATCTCGGCGACGATTACATCGTGGAAGCATCGGTGGGCCACATCCGTGACCTGCCGGGCCGCGCCGCCGACATCCCCGCGAAGTACAAAAACGAGCCGTGGGCAAAACTCGGCGTCAACCCGGAGAAGGGCTTCGACCCGATCTACGTCGTGTCCGCTGACAAGAAAAAGAAGGTCACCGACCTGCGCGCCAAGCTCAAGCAGGCCGACAAACTCCTGCTGGCAACAGACCCGGACCGCGAAGGCGAAGCGATCGCGTGGCACCTGCTTGAAACCCTTAAGCCGAAGGTGCCGGTAGAGCGCATGGTGTTCAACGAGATCACCGAATCTGCCATCCGCGAAGCCGCCGAAAACACGCGCGAGCTCGACATGGATCTTGTCGACGCCCAAGAGACCCGCCGCATCCTCGACCGCCTCTACGGCTACGAAGTTTCCCCCGTGCTGTGGAAGAAAGTCATGCCGCGACTGTCCGCCGGCCGCGTCCAATCCGTGGCCACCCGCGTCATCGTCGAGCGCGAACGCGAGCGCATGGCGTTCATCGCCGCCGAATACTGGGATTTGGTTGCTTCGCTCGCCCACTCCTCCGAAGAATTTGACGCCAAGCTCGTCTCCCTCGACGGCAAGCGCATCGCTCAGGGCCGCGACTTCAATGATCGGGGAGAGTTGGTGTCGGATGCGGTGGTCGTCGATAAGCAAAAAGCGCATTCGCTTGTCGACGACCTCGGCACCGCACCGATGCACGTCACCGCAGTGGAAGAAAAGCCCTACACCCGCAAGCCGTACGCGCCGTTCATGACCTCGACGCTGCAGCAAGAAGCCGGCCGCAAACTCCACTTCACCTCCGCGCGCACCATGCGCATCGCGCAACGACTGTACGAAAACGGCCACATCACCTACATGCGTACAGACTCCACCTCCCTGTCCAAGCAGGGCCTCGACGCTGCACGCGCCGCAGCACGCGAGCTCTACGGTGCCGACTACGTCTCCGCCAAGCCGCGCGTCTACGACCGCAAGGTGAAAAACTCCCAGGAAGCCCACGAGGCGATCCGCCCCGCCGGCGAACGCTTCGCCACCCCCGGGCAGCTGGCGGGCGCGCTGGACGCCGAAGAGTTCAAGCTCTACGAACTGATCTGGCAGCGCACCGTCGCCTCCCAAATGGAAGACGCACGCGGCAACTCCACCAAGATCACCATCGCCGCCGACGCCGCCGGTGAGGCTTGCGAGTTCACTGCAACCGGCCGCACCGTCACCTTCCCCGGCTGGCTGCGCGCCTACGCCGACCGCCAGTCCAACGAAACCCGCCTGCCGCAACTGGCCAAGGGCGACGAACTGACCACCAAGTCCGTCACCGCCGACGGCCACACCACCAACCCACCTGCGCGCTACAACGAAGCGTCGCTGGTGAAGAAGATGGAAGAACTCGGCATCGGCCGCCCGTCCACCTACGCGTCGATCATTAAGACGATCCAGGACCGCGGCTACGTCGTCGTCCGCGGCAACGCACTCGTGCCGTCCTGGGTGGCGTTCTCCGTCGTCGGGCTGTTGGAAAACAACTTCGACGCACTCGTCGACTACGACTTCACCTCCTCCATGGAAGACGAACTCGACGAAATCGCCCACGGCAACCAAGACCGCACCAAGTGGCTCACCGGCTTCTACTTCGGCGACGCCGACGCCCGCGAGTCCATGGCGCAAGCCCTCGCACGCCGCGGCGGGCTGAAGCACATGATCGAGAACAACCTCGAATCCATCGACGCGCGCGCCGCGAACTCGCTGACACTTTTCGACGACGCCGAAGGCCGCCCCGTCGTCGTCCGCGTCGGCCGCTACGGCCCCTACATCGAGCGCGTCGTTGGCGAGAAGGACGGCGAGCCCGAATACCAGCGCGCCAACCTGCCCGAATCCGCAACCCCGGACGAAATCACACTCGAGATGGCCGAGAAGCTCTTCGCCACCCCGCAGTCCGGCCGCGAACTGGGGGAGAACCCCGCCAATGGGCGTGTGGTCGTCGCAAAGGAAGGGCGCTTCGGGCCTTACGTCACCGAGCTTGTGCGTGCCGACGAACGCGCCACCGCCGAAGCCCGCGCCGAAGAAATCATCGCCGCTGAGCGCGCCGAAGAGGACAAACAGCGCGCCGAAGAAGGCAAACGCGCCAAGAACTGGGAAACCAAAACCGCCGCCGCTCAAAAAGAAAAGCGCATGGCGCAGCTGGTCGACGAGCAGCTAAAGCCCGCCACCGCCTCCCTGTTCGCGTCGATGGAACCGGCGACGGTCACGCTCGAGGAAGCACTGAAACTGCTGTCGCTGCCGCGCGAAGTCGGCGTCGACCCCGCCGACGGCGAAGTCATCACCGCCCAAAACGGCCGCTACGGCCCATACCTGAAGAAGGGCAGCGACTCGCGCTCGCTCGCGTCCGAGGACCAGATCTTCTCCATCACCTTGGAAGAAGCCCGCCGCATCTACGCCGAACCGAAACGCCGCGGACGCGCCGCCGCCAAGCCACCACTGAAGATGCTTGGCGACAACGACGTCTCCGGCAAACCCATGACCGTCAAAGACGGCCGCTTCGGCCCATACGTCACCGACGGCGAAACCAACGCGTCCCTCCAACGCGGCGACACGCCAGAGACGATGACGGACCAGCGCGCCAACGAACTGCTCTCCGCGCGCCGCGCCCGTGAAGCCGAAGACGGCGGCAAGAAAGCCACCAAGAAAAAGGCGACAAAGAAGAAGGCAACCAAGCGCGTGACCAAGCCGAAGCAGACCACAAAACGCGTGGTCAAAGCTCGCAAGCGCTAGGGATTGCACAATATAGTGGACAATTCCTTTACAAGGGTTGTGCTGTGCGCTTAGCGTGCATGGCATGACATTTAGCGAGATTCTCGAGGCCCTGGCGCACGCCGACATCAGCGTGCTCGCCGGTTTCGACGAGTCCGCGCCCGCCTTCGCCGCCCTCGATCCCGCCCTG
Organism: Corynebacterium sp. HMSC11D10; assembly: GCF_001806995.1. NCBI lineage: Bacteria > Bacillati > Actinomycetota > Actinomycetes > Mycobacteriales > Corynebacteriaceae > Corynebacterium > Corynebacterium sp. HMSC11D10. The sequence goes on along the minus strand of NZ_KV787083.1, from coordinate 12,394 downwards.
AAACGCAAGTGGGCGCAGGCGCACGCCACCTACTTCGGCGCGACGAAGTTCACCCGCAAGCAGGCCGACGCGCGCCGCTTGGCCGCCGGGATGCCGCTCGACCAGATCTGCCTGCTTGAGCGCAAACTTGCCGCCGTCGCCGACCTTGCCGAGCGCTGGCGGCTCCGTCTCGAACTGTTGCGCTTCCGGGGCTCCTACAAAGCGCTGTCGCGGCGTATCGACGACACCATCACCGCCCCGAAACCCACCCCCAAGAAGCAGTGCCGCTTCTCCAAATCACGCTCCGGGATGCGCAACATGTCGCTGACCTACTCCGAGCGTGACATCGCCGATTTGGAGCACCTGCTGCGTTCGCTCATCGACCCGTCGCTGCCCGCCGCCGAGCAAATGGCCGACGCGCTTGTGAGCCTGCTGCGCGGCGCTGGCGGTGCTGGGGGTGCTGATGGTGTCGGCGGGGTTGGCGCCGGCGCTGGGATTGCTGGTGTCGGTATGCCCTACGCCGCCCCGCGCCCCATCATCCTGGTGCCGCTGCCGGAGTGGACCCGCATCCAGTCCGGCCACGGCGAAGAAGTTCAACTCATTCTTACCGACGGCACCACCATGACCGGCGCCGAATTCCTCGCCCGCGAGTTCGGCGCCGACCTGGAGGTTGCCGCGTTCCACCCTGCAGAGGGGGCGGTGAACCTCTACCGGGCGAAGCGCTTTGCTAACGACAAGCAGCGCACGTTGGCGTCGATGATGTCGCCGACCTGCCCGGTACCCGGCTGCCGTCACGGAGCCGATCACTGCGAAATCCACCACATCACCGCCTGGCGGCACGGCGGGGAAACCAACCTGGCCAACCTCGTGCCCCTGTGCAGTTACCACAACGGCACCAATGACGACGACCCGTGGATCGTCAGACGAGGCCGAATATGCATCCGCGACGGCATCCCAGTGTGGGTGTCACCCAACGGATACGAAGTGCCGAACGACACCCCCGGAGCCATGCAGCTCCTGTTCGGAAACAACTGACCGGGCGCGAGTTCGCGCGCCCGCAGGCCGGAGTCCTGCCGCGCTGCGCTGGGCCGGGGCTGCTGCCGCGCCGCGCTGCACTGGGGCCGCGCTGGGCTGGCGCCGGGGAAGCCCTAGGAGCGGTCCGCCATGGTGGAGCGCACCGGGCGCGCCAACTGCGTCATCTTGTTACGCCCGCGCAACTCCACCGACTTCATCAGCGTCCAGCGCTGCTGCTCAACCTCGTTCGCCGCGCGCAGGGTCGCGGCGTTGGTCAGCACCATGCCCGGGGTGTCCTTGGCAAGGTCGGTGAGGCGGGCGGCGCCGTTGACGGCGTCGCCGATCACGGTGTACTCGAAACGATCCTTGCCACCGATGTGGCCGGCAACCACATGCCCAGAGGCGACACCGATGCCGGCCTTCAGTTCGAAGCCTTCCAGGCCGCGCTGGATTTCGCGGGCGGCTTGGAGGGCGTGCGAGGCGGCGTCGTGAAGCGAAACTGGCGCTCCGAACACCGCAAGCGCCGCATCGCCCTGGAACTTATTAATCACGCCCTTGTTGCGGTGCACCACCTCAACCACAACCTCAAAGAACTCGTTGAGCGCCTCCACGACCTCCTCCGGGGTGTGCTGGACGGTGTAGGTGGTGGAGCCGACGACGTCGATAAACAGCACCGCGACCCGGCGTTCCTCGCCGCCGAGCTGCGGGCGCTCCTCAAGCGCCTTCTGTGCGACCTCAGCACCGACGTACTTGGCAAACACGTCGCGAACACGCTGGCGGTCCTGCAGACCCCGCATCATCTCGTTAAAGCCGGCTTGGAGGACACCGATCTCGGAGCCGTCGTAAATGTCCACCTGCGTATCGCCCTCACCGCGGCGCACACGGTTGATGGCGACCTGCAGCTCCTTAATCGGATCAACGACGATCACCGTCGCAAACGACGTCCCCACAAACCCCGTGAAAATACCTGCTGCGATCAGCGCCACGATCGCCGCCGTCATCTCACCCGGGGTGTCCCGGAAGTAGCCGACGCGCTGCGCCACAGCCAGCAGCAGCACCCCGACCATCGGCACGGCGGAGGTGGTGAACCACGTCAGCATCAACCGAGACGCGATCGGCGGCTGGAGCGTCGAATCCTCGAACCGCCGCGCCAGCGCCGACGCCGCAATCGGACGCACGAGACGCTCCGCCTGCAGATACGTGAGCACCGACACCACAAAACACGTCAGGATGGTGGTGGCGAGGACGACGATGCCCAGGGGGACGTCGACAAGCAACGTGCGCACCGTGACAATCGCAATGCCCAACCCCCACACCGCAACAACGATGATCGTCTGCAACACCGGCAAACGCATCACCAAATGCCGCACCATGTTCGGGTCATGATCATCCGGGCGCCGCTGCCACTCCAACACAGGCCGGAACAGGAAAAACGTGACGATCACACCGAGCGCAACAGCAATCGCTGCATACAACACCCCGATAAACCCAAGCTGGCCGTTGAGACCTAACTCGTTGACGGCATCCATCGGGATGAGGAAGCGCACGAACAACATGCAGCCCACGGCGCCGAGCAGGTTGGTGCCCAGCACCGTCGCGGCATAGAGAGGCCACGACGTGCCCCAAAGCCACTGCAGCTCGCGCCAGATACGTTCCATGGTCTATCACCTTAGCGCGCGGGTACTCTGGTCACCTGTGACTACCCGCAGCGTTAGTGAGCGTTTGGCTGGCACCCCGGCGGTGCGCGACATCATATTGTCGGCGGCTGCCACGGCGAGGGGGCAGGGGGATGCGTATGCGATGACGCATGCGTGGTTGTTTACGGGCCCTCCGGGTTCGGGGCGGTCGAATGCGGCGTTGGCGTTTGCGGCGGCGTTGATGTGTGAGAACCCGGACGAGATTGGGTGTGGGCGGTGTAAGGGGTGTCGTGATGCGTTGTCGGGGTCGCATACGGATTTGGTGCATGTGGTGCCGCATACGTCGACGATCAAGGTGGATTTTGTGCGTGATGAGATCGTCGCAAAGGCAGCTCGCTTACCGACGGTCGCCCCCTGGCGCGTTGTCATCATCGAAAACGCGGACCGCCTGGCCACGTCGATCACCACCGCGCCGGCTGACGCGCTGTTGAAGACGGTGGAGGAGCCGCCGGAGCGCACCGTGATCATCATGTGTGCGCCGTCGACGGATCCGCAGGACTTTTCGCAGACACTGCGTTCGCGCTGCCGGCATGTGTATGTGCCGTCGCCGTCGGAGGATGAGTTGGTGCGCATTCTCGTCGAGGAGGAGGGGGCGTCGGAGCATGATGCGCGCCTGGCGGCGGTGTCGTCGCTACGCCATATTGGCCGGGCGCGGTTGTTGGTGCGTTCGGAGGCGATTCAGCAGCGTCGCGCGATGGCGATCAACTTGGCCGAGTTGGTGTTTCACGGCCCGCAGGCGTTTCAGGCGGTGGGGTCGTTGCTGAAGGCGGCGGAGAAGGAGGCCATCGAGGCGCATAAAGCTGACGACGAAGCCGAGCGCGCCAAGCTCGAAAACGCCCTCGGCATGGGTGCGAAGGGGAAGGGGGCGGCGAAGGCGCTGCGGTCGGTGGCGTCGTCGGTGCGTCAGTTGGAAGAGGAGCAGAAGCGTCGTGGCACGCGCCGCAAGCGCGACATGCTGGACCTCGTGTTGGTGGACCTGGCGGGGGTGTACCGGGATGCGATGGTGGTGCAGTCGGGCGCCGAGGTTGGTCTGACGCACCCGGACTTTGAGGGGCTCGCGCGTGAGATTGCCGGCCAGGTGTCGGCGGAGGGGCTCGTGGAGTGCCTCGAGGCGATCGGGCAGTGCCGCGAGCGCCTGGACCAGAACGTGACTCCGGCGGTGGCGTTCAACGGCATGATTGGCCGTATAAGGCTGGCGTGCAACGTGTCTTAACCTGCGGGTTTCGCAGGTTGCGCCCGCTAGGTTAAGCTGTCTTCCCGGTGCAGCATTGCTGCCCGGCCACCTTAGCTCAGTCGGCAGAGCGTCTCACTCGTAATGAGAAGGTCGCGAGTTCGATTCTCGCAGGTGGCTCACCCAAAAGCCCAGGTAAAACGGTGTTTTACCTGGGCTTTCTTTTCGTTTCCCGCGCGCCGGGTTGTCGCTTAACCCACATTGCACAGCTCGGGATACAAAGGGTCTGGCCCTAGGTGCACAAAGACCCCGCACTAGGCGGGGTCTCCGGCAATGTGGAGTTGCACACGACGTGCAATCTCTACGCTTCGAACAGTAATGGAAAGCCATTGGTTGGCACAAGAGGGGCGAGCCTGGGTGGCTCAATTTTTTTGCCCTAGCCCGGGCAGGAAGCGCGGTACGACTTTGCCGACGGCGTTGCGCGGCAGCTTATCGACGAAGTGCACGTCCCGGGGGATCGAGTGATCGGCCAAGCGTGAGCGCACCCAGTCGCGGACGGCTTCCTCGGTGATTTCGGCGGTTTTGACGACCCAGACGGCGATGCGTTTGAAGGTGTCGTCGTCGTCGACGCCGTGGGCGTAGACCTCGCCGATGCCGGGCATGTCTTCGAGGACTTCCACCACGGATTGGGGGTGGACGTTTTCGCCGCCGACGATGATCATGTCGTCGCTACGCGATTGCACGTGGAGGTAGCCGTCGGCGTCGATGTAGCCGAGGTCGCCCATTTCGATGAGCCCGTCGATTTCGACGGTGGGGGTGTTCGGGTTGGTGTAGCCGCGCAGTGCGGTTTCGTTGTGGAGGAAGATGCGGCCGGTTTGGCCGGTGGGGGCTTCGCGGCCGTTGTCGTCGTAAATTTTGAGAACGGTGCCTGGCGCAATTTTGCCGACGGTGGTGGGGTCGGCCTGCATTTGTTCGGGGGATGCGGCGGCGGCGAGGGCGAGTTCGGTGGAGCCGTAGATGTTGGCCAGGATGGGGCCGAAGCGTTCGGTGGTGTTGCGCAGTAGCGACGGGGTGACGGCGTTGCCGGCGGTGGCGAGGTAGCGCAGCGACGAGGTGTCGTAGTTTTCGTCGAGGTCCAGCATGTGTTTGAAGAAGATCGGCGAGGAGATGAGGCCGTCGCAGCGGAATGCTTCGATTTGGCGGAAGCAGTTTTCGGGGTCGAATTCGCGTTGCGTCACGATGGTGGAGCGGGTCGCCAGCGCGACTTGCAGGGCAGACCAGCCCCAGGTGTGGAAGATGGAGGCGGTGAGTTGGATGGTGTCGCCGGCGCGCCAGGGGATTGCTTCGAGGTATCCGGCGACCACGAATGGCAGGCGTGGTTCGGGGCGCACGATGCCTTTGGGGATGCCGGTGGTGCCGGAGCTCATCAGGACGAGGTTGCCGTGTTTGGGCCAGAGGGGCAGTCGCTTATCGACGACCCCTTTCACCACCACGTCCTCATACGCGCGCACCACGGGTATGTGGGGGATGTCGTTGGGGATGCGGTCGGCGAACTCGTCGTCGATGAAGAGGATGTTGATGTCGTTTTCGGCGATGATGCCGCGCAGTTGCTCGGTGGAGGAGCCGATGTTGAGTAGGAAGATGTGGCCTCCGGTGTAGCCCTTGGCGCCAAGCGGCAGGACGATGCCGCGGCCGTTGCGGGCCATGACGCCGATGCGTAGTTCGTCGAGGCCGCGCTCTTCTTTCTGGGCCAGCAGCCACTTGGCTACGGTGCGGGAGTCTTCGCGCAGTTGGCGGTAGGTCAGCGCCCCGGTGTCGTCGATAAGAGCGAGGCGATCGGGCACTGCTGCGGCGCCTTGTTCGATTTCGCGGGCGGTGGTGAACCAGTAGCGCGCGAGATTCGGGATGAGTGCGAGCGCTGCGCGGGGGCCGCCTTCGGCGCTGATGATGCCGGCGCGTGTAACGGCGGGCACGAATCGCGCGAAAGACTTCAGTAAGAACAGCGGACGATGGGTGGGACGCATGAGGATAATGTAGCCTACCGATACGTAAGTGTCTCGCGTGAAAGGATTTTCGTGTCTGTTTTCCGACGTCTCGCAGCCGCCTTTGTGGCCGCTGCCGCCCTCGTCGCCCCACTGACCCCGGCCGCCCACGCGCAGGAGCGCAACATGGTCATCTTCGGCGACTCCGTTATTTCCGACCCCAACATGGGCCAGTGGGCCGCCGGCAAACTCGGCCTCGACCCGCGCGGGCGCTCCGACAACGGCAGCTGGTGCCCGACCTCCGCCACGAACTGGGGCAAGCGCTCCGCCGCTAAACTTGGCCTGCCTGCGCGTGACTACTCCTGCACCGGCGTGGTCACCATTTCGAAGGGGCCGGGCTTCTTCCAGCAGGTTGACCGCGCCATCGCGGACCGCGGCCTGTCGCCAGCAACCGCACGCGTGATCATCTCCGTCGGGTTCAACGACACATACAACAACAATTCGCGCCCCGACGCCGACATCCGCCGCGACTTCACCCGCTACATGGTTCCGCAGATCAACCGCATCCGCGCCGCCGCCCCGAACGCGCGCATCCAGATCGTCGGCTACCCGAAGGTCACTGCCGGCGACCGCGTGTGCCTGTTCCACATCGCCCCGAATGCCTCCGATTGGACGCGCTTCCAGGAAGTTCAGCGTTGGGAGAACCTCGCCCAGTGGATGCAGGTCGACGCCGCTCGCGCCGCCCGCGTCGAATTCCTAGACCTGAAACCGTCCACGATGAACAACAACATGTGCGCCCCGGATAACCAGCGCATGTGGGCTGGCCTGGTCGATTTCTACGGCGGCCCGGGCAACCTGCCGATCCACGTGAACCAGCGTGGCCACGAGCACGTGGCAAATATCATCGCCCGCTCCTAGTCTGGGAGGGCATGACACAGACTGTTCAAGGAGTAATCGCCCGTTCCAAGGGCGCGCCCGTCGAGGTTGTGGACATTGTGATCCCCGACCCCGGCCCAAACGATGTTGTGGTCAAGGTTCAGGCCACCGGTGTGTGCCACACGGACCTTGCCTACCGCGACGGTGATATTGCAGACGAGTTCCCGTTCCTGCTCGGCCACGAAACGGCTGGCGTCGTGGAGACGGTCGGCTCGGATGTCACCCACGTCGAGCCCGGCGACTTCGTGGTGTTGAACTGGCGCGCAGTCTGCGGCGAGTGCCGCGCCTGCCGCAAGGGGGACACGAAGAACTGCTTCAACACCCACAACGCGTCCCAGCGCATGACGCTTGACGACGACACCCCGCTCACCCCAGCCTTAGGCATCGGCTCCTTCGCCGAGAAGACCCTCGTGCACGAGAAGCAGTGCACCAAGGTGGATCCGGAAGCCGACCCGGCCGCGGCGGGCCTGCTCGGCTGCGGCATCATGGCCGGCCTGGGTGCCGCCGTGAACACCGGTGAGGTGCAGCGTGGCGAGTCCGTCGTCGTGTTCGGCCTCGGTGGTGTTGGTCTTGCGGCCGTGGCGGGTGCTGCGTTGGCGGGGGCGTCGACGGTGGTGGCGGTGGACGTCGATAAGCGTAAGTGCGATGCCGCGACCGAGAAGTTCGGCGCAACCCACGCCATCTGCTCCAAGGACATGAGCGAAGACGACGTCATCGAGGCCGTGCGCGAACTCACCGGCGGCTTCGGCGCCGACGTCGCCATCGACGCCGTAGGCATCCAACCCACCTGGCGCCAGGCGTTCTACTCCCGCGACCTCGCCGGCCGCATGGTCATGGTCGGCGTGCCCAACCAGACCGACCACGTGGACATCCCCGCGATCGACCTGTACGCCCGCGGCGGCTCCATCAAGCCGGCCTGGTACGGCGACTGCCTGCCGGAGCGCGACTTCCCCACGTACGTTGAGCTGTACAAGCAGGGACGGTTCCCGCTCGGCGAGTTCGTCTCCGAACGCATCGGCGCCGGGGACATCGAGGAATCGTTTGAAAAGATGAAGCGCGGCGACGTGCTGCGAAGCGTGGTGGAGTTCTAAATGCGTATCGACAACGTCATCACATCCGGCCTGTTCAAACTCGACGGCGGCGAATGGGAGGTGGACAACAACGTCTGGATCGTCGGCGACGACTCCGAGGTTTACATCATCGACGCCGCCCACAACGCCCAGGCCATCGCTGATGCGGTGGGCAACCGTCGCGTGAAGGGCATCCTGGCCACCCACGGCCACTCCGACCACATCGACGCCGCCCCCGAACTGTCCCGCCTCGTGAACGCCCCGGTGTACCTGCATCCCACCGACGGGTTCCTCTGGCAGCGCGAGAACCCAGGCGCGCACTACCGCCCGCTTCTCGACGGCGCCACCTTCGACATCGCCGGCACCGAACTACGCGTCATGTCCACCCCCGGCCACTCGCCGGGCTCCGTGGTCATCTACGCCGAGGAAGCCGGCGAACTGTTCTCCGGCGACACCTTGTTCCAGGGCGGCCCGGGGGCGACGGGACGATCGTTCTCGTCCTTCGACACGATCATCCACTCCCTGCAGAAGTCCGTTTTGGAACTGCCGCCGGAGACGGTTGTGCGCACCGGCCACGGTGATCACACCACGATTGGCGACGAAGCCCCGCACCTGGAGGAGTGGATCCGCCGCGGGTTCTAATCGCGTTCGGGCGCCTCGGCGTTCTGCAGCGCTACCGCTCGGGCGAGGCGCGCGTAGCGCAGTTCCTGTTCGCGGAAGCGGGTCCAGGTGGAGATCGTCGTAAAGAAAAATGCGATGACCAGCAGATAAAGCATGAGGTCCGTGCCGCGGTCCACGCCGAGCCAGTTGGCCAGCACGGTCACGTCATCGGGGCGGACGATCGCCCACACGGCGGCGAGGATCATCAGCACGAAGCCCAACTTCACCCACGCCTTCGCGTTCGCCTTGCGGCGGTTAGCGAAGAAGAACCACGCCAGCGCCACAATGGCCAGCAGCAACAACGCCTGAATCATGGCAGCCTCCTCGCCACGAGCCCATCCGCGAGGATGTTCACCCCGTTGATCAACGATTGCCCCTTGGACATGGAGTATTCGGTGTAGAGAATATCCACCGGCTCCTCGTCGACGCGCCAGCCGAACTTCTCGATCATGGTGACGATCTCCGAAGCGTGCGACATCCCATTCATGCGGATGTTCATCTCGTCGGCGACCTTCTTGTTAAACGCGCGCAGCCCGTTGTGCGCATCCGTCAGGCCGAGTTTGCGGGTGCGCGGCGACAGCATCACCACCGTTTTCAGCACGACGCGCTTAATCCACGGCACCTGCGAGTTGTCTTGGCCCGCAAACCGCGTACCGACGACAATATCCAGCGGCTCCGTCCGCAACCGCTCAACCATGCGCGCCACGTCCTTGACCTGGTGCTGGCCGTCGGCGTCGAAGGTGACAAAGTACTTCGCGCCGGGCTGCGCACGGGCGTACTCCACGCCGGTCTGGATCGCTGCACCTTGGCCGAGGTTCACCGGGTGGTTGACCAGGTGGGCGCCGGCGGCGCGGATTTGTTCGGCGGAGTTGTCGTGGGATCCGTCGTTGACGGCGACGATATTGGGGAAGGTTTCGCGGGCGTGGCTGAGCACGTCGAAAATGACCGTGCCCTCGTTGTAACAAGGCACGATCAGCCAAGTGTCTGAAAATCCGGTCATGTCGCTTAAAGAGGTTACTCGCCGCGGTGGAAGAGCACGGAGTAGACGCGCTTAGTTAGCCCGATGGGCAGGGCGCGGTACAGGTTGCGCACGGCGAGGTTCGCCAGCGCGCGTGGCCGCGAGATCAGCCCGTATTCGACGAGGTTGGCCTGCATGGTGCGCTCGGCGCGTCGGGTGTCGGCGCTGGCGCGGCGTCGCAGCTGGTCGTCGGTGACGCGGAAGTAGGTCAGTGGCTCGTCGAGGTTGGCCAGGGTGTGTCCGGCGGCGATGAGGCGCGCCCACAGGTCGTAGTCCTCCATGAACGGCACGTGCTGGTAGCCGCCGACGGCGTTGACGGCGTCGGTGCGGAAGGTGACCGCGGGGTGGTTGAGCGGGGAGTTGATTTTCACGTACGCGTTCGGATCCCGCGGCAGTGCGCGGATGGTGCCGCGGTCGCCGGGGGTGTGTTCGAACTCTTCCATGGCGCTGCCGAGTGCGGCCACGTCCGGGTGCGCCTCCAGGTACGCGAGCTGTTTGGCGAAGCGCTCCGGTTTGGCGGCGTCGTCGGAGTCGATGCGTGCGGTGTAGGTGGCGTTGATCGTCGCTAAGCCTGCGTTGAGCGCCCGGCCTAGGCCGACGTTTTCGGGTAGCTCGACCACGCGAGCGCCATGCTTTGCGACGACCCCACGCACCGCCCCAGACACCTCCCCGTCAAAGACCACCACAACCTCGTCGGCGGGGCGCGTCTGGGCGTCGAGGGAGTTCAGCGTGAGTTCGAGTTCGTCAGCGTCGGTGGCGTGGTAGACGCTCATGAGGGCGGAAAGGGTGGGCATTAGGCCTCCTCGGCGGCGTCGATAAGGTAGCGGCCGTAGCCGGATTTGAGCACGGCCTCGCCGAGCGCGCGCAGCTGGGCGGCGTCGATGAAGCCTTCACGGTAGGCGGCGACCTCCGGCGAACCGATGACGGTGCCGGTGCGTTTTTGCAGCACTTCGACGTAGGAGCTGGCCTCGCTCATCGAATCGATCGTGCCGGTATCCAGCCACACATCCCCGCGGTGCAGGCGGTGCACCTTCAGGTCGCCGCGCTTGAGGTAGGCCTCGTTGACCGAGGTGATTTCCAACTCGCCGCGCGCCGAGGGAGTGATGTTCTTGGCGATCTCCACCACGTCGTTGTCGTAGAAATACAACCCCACGACCGCGAAGTTCGACTTCGGTTGTTGCGGTTTCTCCTCGATGGACAGGGCGGTGCCGTCCGCGTCGAAATCCACCACGCCGTAGCGCTGCGGGTCCGCCACCTCGTAGGCGAAGATCGCCCCGCCCTCAATCTCACGTACCTGGCCGAGTGCTTCCAGGATGCCGGCGCCGTCGAAGATGTTGTCGCCAAGCACCAGGGCGACGGCGTCGTCGCCAATGAAATCTTCGCCGATCAGAAACGCTTGGGCGAGGCCTTCCGGCTTCGGCTGTTCGGCGTAGTGGAGCATGATGCCGAGGTGGGAGCCGTCGCCAAGCAAACGCTCGAAATTCGCGCGATCCTCCGGCGTCGTAATGATCAGAATCTCCCGAATGCCCGCGCTGATCAGCGTGGAGAGCGGGTAGTAGATCATCGGCTTGTCGTAAATCGGCATCAACTGCTTCGAGATGCCCTGTGTAATCGGGTACAGCCGCGTACCCGATCCGCCCGCCAGAATGATGCCTTTCATAGACCCGAAGTCTAGTGGGCAGCCAACTTCCCACTAACTTCCCATGTTGGTAAGTAGTTGGGAAGTTGATTGGGAAGCTCTACTTCGTAAGCCGGTACCGCTGTTTCGGGCTTCGAGAAGGCTCAGTGCGTTCAACTCGCCCTTCTTCCATCAGCTGATTCAAAGCCAACTGGATTGCGCTGCGGCTTCTCCCCGTTGCATTTCTTAGTTCAGTGCTTGACCAGGAATGTTGTTCATCGAAAAGTCGGAGAACCTGTTGGTAAGCCGTTTCATGAGTTTCTTCAGCAGCGACTTTCCTCTTATGAAAAGTCACAGAGAAATGCGTGAGAGGATTACTGAAAACAGGAGGCGGCATAAGCGCATCAGCGGTCGCTCGTGTCATCGTCGCGATACCCGTACCTCTATTTTCAGCGACGAGACCCCCGTCATCGAAATGAAGGTCTTCCAAAAAGTTGCTAGCTGTTGGTTTCTCGTAGAAGACGCACCAGGGGTTCCCAAATTCTCCTTAGTAACACCGCCGTAAAGTCCGCCAGGATTAGATATGACTAGCCTGTCCACGAACATGTCGATCTGTACTGGTGTGCCGAGTGCAGTCGGGGAATAATCGCGATGCATAAGTGCGTTGACGAGTGCCTCGCGAACTGCGATTTGAGGATAGTCCGGTAAATCTCGGCGGAAAACTCCTTCTATAAGACCAGCAGTTCGCATATTTTTCTCAACTAGGCGGACACCTTCGTCTACCAGCTCGGGGATAGGGCCTCTAAGTCGCGCACTATCCAGCAGTCGAATTCCTTCTCCTACCTCGCCTTTTTCGGCACCTGGATAGAGGGCGAAAGTGACTGTCAGTCGTGGATAGAATTCTTGAGGAAAGTCGCCCATTGCTAACAGTGCTGCGAAGGTAGGGGAGTCGCCTTGGAGCACTTGAAGCCGTCGGAGCGCGATGTCTTCCCCGTCCTTAAAGGTCTTCGGACGTGAATTGCGTTGTTGCTGAAGGTAGGACCGAAGAATATTTTCATCTAAGTCGGTTAAGCGTGCTTCTTCGACGGGAGTGCGATCCCAGCGTGGTTGGTGGCTTTCCTCGCGCAATCGATCCACTTCATACGCGGTAAGGCGATGTTCGCTTTCGCCTAAACGGATATAGCTGCCACCGTAGGGTCCACGTGCGGTGATATAGGTCAAGTCCCGTGAAGTGGTGTAGCCGTTTGTG
>NZ_KV787082.1:0-14234 GCF_001806995.1 Corynebacterium sp. HMSC11D10 | reverse complement strand
TCTACTCAAACGGAACAAAACCTGGGACACTTCAGTTTTCTTTTCAGAAGATATCGGCCCCGTCCTTGCCCCTTAGTAGTGCTCCACTGCGTACATCACGACACCCTGGTACAGATCACCGTCAACTGGCAACGAGTGCCCGACGAACTGTGAGCGAACCACCTCGAACACGTTGGAGGTTCCACGGTTCGAAAGTGCGTCATCGAGTGAGCGGGCGAGTTCTTCCTCAACAGTAGAAGCACCAGCGTGCATGAGCATTACATCGAGAAGGTCCTGGATACGACGTTCAACCGGCGACTCGTCCTGGGGTTCTTCCGCACCACCGATGAGCGCGTCGTCCGGCACTGCGATCCCGCGCGCCTTGTCCTCCATCGCAGCAACGGCAAGACGAGACATTGCTGCGGTGAGAACGTTCAGCGCGTCTTCGCCACCGAGCATGAGGTTAGTGAACTGCTCGTGCTCAGCGTCGGCGCCCAAGATTGCGGAAAGCACTTTGTCGCGAAGTTTCGGTGACTTCGCCAACGCCTCCTGCGGGTTCTTGGTGGCAAGGGCTTCCACTTCTTCGTCGTTAGCTAACGCCTCCCACACGGCATGAACCATGCGGGTATTCGCCGAGTTGGACATGTCGATGCCTGCAGCGGAGAACAGCTCGTTGACCTGCTCCACTGCTTCGCGGAATGCACCTTGCAGTGGATCCCCTGCCCCACCGGTAGAGACACGTCCATCAAACCCTGGAACAGGGAGAGGTGCCCGCGAATCCTCGATGTTGAGTTTCAGCTCAACGCCTGTTTCAACGTCACCCATGACCGCGGTCTTCACTACCTCGACGCCGGTGACGTAGTCCTCCTCGCGTGCTTTCTTGCCAAGCTTGAGGTTGCGCGCGAGCAGGTCGGCGAAGATCGCACGCTTGTGCAGAGTGATGTCTTGGAAGTCGATGAACTGGCTCAAGAAGTCCCACGCGTGAACGTACTTCACCAGGTTCGCACGGAAATCTGTGGCCACTGCTTCGTTGTCTTTGTCCCTGGAGATCAAAGCACCTCCGTAGAACTCGGTCCACCGGGTAATGATTGGATCGATCCCGATTCGGATCAGGCTGTCTTTCTTTTTTACGTCAATGTCCCGGTCCATCACCGTGTCGGCGATCGCTTCCATCTCCTCGACGTCGTAGAACTGGGAGGTGTCCAGTACGCGAGCAAGATCTGCAAGTACGTCGGGGTCTACCTCGGTGTCAATAGACGCCTGCGAGTAGTACGGCTGGAACGAGTGAAGAATCGTTTCGGGATCATTGACGAAGTCGACGACGAAAGTCTTGGTCTTATTCTTCGACGGCATCGTCCTGTTCAGACGCGAGAGCGTCTGCACCGCCATCACGCCGGACAGTGGCTTATCCACGTACATCGCTGACAGGCGAGGTTCGTCAAAGCCGGTCTGATACTTGTTAGCCACGATGAGGAACTTGTACGCCGCACCGTCGAACATCTTCGTCGTTTCCATCCGACGATGCCCCTCAGGTGCGTTCTCGTTGTTGAGGGAGGATTCCGTAACGATCTCCTCGATGTCCTCGTCCTTGGACACGTCGAGCGAACCAGAGAACGCCACAAGTGCTTCGAGCCCGTGGTATTTCGGATTGGACTTGATCACGTCCTGAACCGCCCGGAACCAGGTGTATGCGCTCATGCGGTCGTCGCAAACGACCATTGCTTTCGCGGTCGATCCGAGCAGGAAGCGCACGTTGTTATTGAAGTGCTCGACGGCAACTTCGGCCTTGGAGTGGATCGTCTTCTCGTGGGAGCGAACGAAATGCTTGAGTGCAGATTTTGCCTCGCCAAGAATGACGTCGTCTTCGCGGCCAAGTTGATCTTCGATCTTGGCGTAGAGCGACAATGAGATGTAGTTCTGGAGCACGTCCAGGATGAAGTTCTCATCGATTGCCTGCGCCATGGAGTACAGGTCAAATGCCACGTACTTCTCTGGGTTGTCCGGGGACGGCTCGCCAAACACAGCAAGAGTCTTTGCCTTGGGCGTTGCGGTCAGCGCAACGAGGGTGACGTTCGACGAGCGGGCGACTGCCGAATCTCGCTGCTGCTGCAGACGGTCCTTTTCGGCACGCGTGAGCCCGCCAGATTGAGTCGAACCGGCAGGCTCGCTGAGCGCTGCCCCACCATCGAGCATCTCTTCGTCTTCAATATCCGCAGCCGCTCGCGTTGCCGCTTCCGCAAGCTCGTCGGGAGTATCCGACAATGTCTCGAGCAGCGTGCGCGATGCCTTGCCGTGTTGGGACGAGTGCGCTTCGTCGATAATCACGAGCCAGCGGCGGTTCCGCAGTTTCGGCGAACGGTCAATCGTTTGCGCCAGTGCCGGGAAGGTCTGCAGCGTACAGGACAAAATGCGCTTGCCCTGGGTGAGATAGTGGTTGAGTTTCTCGGACTTGGACGTGTCATCGCTAGTGATGTTGATGACCATGCCTTCAGAAGCCTGCAGCAGCGAGAGTCCATCCGCGACGTTCTTATCCAGCACGGTGCGATCCGTAACGACGATTACGCAATCGAAAAGTTTCGTACCGTCTTCATGGATCATCTTGTTGGCACGGTGCGCCAACCACGCAATCGTTTTCGTCTTGCCGGAACCCGCAGAGTGCTGGATCAAGTACCGCCGACCGGTGCCGTTGGTTGCAACATCGCTGGTGACGCGTTCAACAGAGCGCAATTGGTGGAAGCGCGGGAAGATCAGACGCCCCTCGTTGCCCTTCGTAGACGGCTCCCACAGTGCGTAATCCTTCAGGATGCGCAGCAGCAGATCTGGTGAGCACACCCAGTCCCACAGGTAGGAAACGTTGTACCCGTTGGGGTTGTCTGGGTTGCCAGCGCGGCCTTCCTCGGTTCCCTGGTTGAACGGAAGGAAGACAGTATCGGTGCCGTTGAGTTCCGTGGTCATCATGACTTCACGCGAGGACACCGCGAAGTGGACGAGACAGCGGCCGGGGTTGAGCAGCGGGCGGCTGGAGCGATTCGGCTTGCGGTCGTGCTTGTACTGCTTGACAGCATCGTCAATAGACTGCGTGTTGTCAGTCTTGAGTTCCATGGTGATGACGGGAATGCCGTTGACCAGCAGCACAAGGTCAATCTCGCCTAGGCCACCTTTTTCAAAGTGGACTTGCTGCAGCACGCGTAGGCGGTTTTCCTTCGCCTTGTCGATCACATCCGTCTTCGCCGAGTCATACGGGTAGAAGCCCGCCATGTCCGGGAAGTTCACGGTGCCAAGGTCTGTCTGTGTAAACGAGAACCCATCTCGCAACGTGCCCAGTAGTCCGCCGTTGACTTTCTTGGTGATGCCATCAAGAATCGGCGTGTAGTCGAGTTCCTTGGTCAGACGCTTCAGCAGCCGGTGCTCGCGAGACTTTCGCTCTGTGTCGTTCGCAGTCTTCGGAATCGCACGCTCGTACTGCCCCGGATACTGGGACTTTAGCCAGTGGAGTACGTCCTCCGGGAAGAGTCCAAGTTCGGGGTCGAACCCCTTGTCGTTGGCACCCTCGTTCCAAATCCAGCCTTGGTCGTTGAGAGACCGGCAGATGGTCAGTTCCATCGCTTCTTCAAGAATTGGGTTCACCATGATTAGACCTCTTTCCGCCCCGTAACGACTTCGGTAATCAACGCGGTCTTGCGCGCTTTGAGGTTTTCGATGAGTTTGGTGGATTCCTCGATGAGTGCGTCCATGCGTGACAATTCCTCCTGAATGAAGACATTCATCGAGATGGCAGAATCAGTATCTTTCGGGAAGGGAAATGCAATCTCCCCCATGTTGAAAGCGGTCAATTTAGGCTGGGCGCTCCCAGTGATTAGATGGTGGATCGGGGAAATCTCGATTGCAGCAGCGAGCAGTTCTGCGGGATAGTTATGTCGAGGCTTGAGAACATGCGCATGGTTGTTTACCCAATACTGCCCATCTGCAACGAAGGCAATAGGGTGATTACGCATTGCTAGGTTTGCCCCATCTTCGGAAACTAGCAAACGTTTTTCGTTGTCCCAGATGTAATCGTTTACGTAATCGATGACTCCGGATGCCCCGTAGTACGGGTACTCTCCCTGGATATCTTTTCTGTCCCCAGAATCAATTGGAACACGGCGGTTGTCTTCACTATCTACCAAAAGTTTCAATCGTTGCGGGACGAGATTCCATCTTTCGCTTTTCTGAAACTCAAACTCCACGAAACGCTTCTTGCGATACCTAAGACTTCCGACCAGCCCTTCGAACTCTTCGATCAGCGCGTCCATCTCGCTGATTTCCTTGTCGAGATAATCAGCGATACAGCGCTGGGTTTCGAGATCAGGAAGGGAAATTGGTAATGATGAAACTGTTTGCTGAGGAATCGAGACGCGGGTAACTCCATTCGCACGCTTTTCCCAATACTCGCTTGTTTCCCTACTCAGCATCAAGTAGTAGAGAAACTTCGGGAAAACTTTTCCGGAATGAGCACGAAGAACCGTCAAGTGATAACCACAGACGAGCGAATCATGAGTGGAATCTACGTATGCAGGGATACCTATATCGTCCGCTGTTTCGGAGTCCTTCGTGATAATGACATCACCCTCCGCCAACCGGAGCCTCACAATTTGATCCGGAGAGGCGGTTGCCTTCATGAAATCAAGATCCGTTGTAATCGTGTCGTTGTAGTAAACATCCGTGTAGTTACACAGTTCGACAGCGGGTTCATCCGGCTTGGATTTCTTATCGACATTCGATTGCAAGATCGTGGAGATCAACCCCAACTTGTTCGGGTGAAACTCAGTCATCTGCCCGCACCTCTCCGAACATGGCGTAGATACGATCCAGGGAGTCAGCGATATCCGCGTCCAGTTCCTCCAAGGAGCGAGACTCTTCTGGCTTGTAGAACAGGCGGGTCAACGGTAGTTCCGTGCCAACCTTCGCCAAGGACTCGTCCCACTGCATATCCGGAACGAACGGGAGCACCTCACGCTCCATATGCTCGGACACGTCTTCCAAGTATGGGACGCGCTCGATCACCTTGGAAGCAGCGTCCACGACCGGGTTCCCCTTCTCATCGAGAGATGCAGGCGCATTCTCATCTTCCACTGCCAACGCCTTCATAATGTGGCGAAGCAGTGGCGCGCCCATCTTCACACCGCGTTCCTTCGCAGCAGACTTGAGCGCCTTAGACAGGTCGTTGTATTCGCGCCCTTTCATCTCGCGGATGACTGCTTCATGCTCTGGAAATGCGGTCTTATGACTCATAGCTTCCGCCACAGTCTCGTCGGTGACGCTGACGGCGTAGTGCGCCAACTTAAACATCGGCACATCGCGGTAAGTCAGTTCATCAGCTGTCACGATGATAGAGCGGTCACTTTCCTCGAAATCCTTGTAGATCTTCGTGATGTCGCGGATGCTGTCTTCAGAGAACTCGACACGCTTGTTACCCATCGATTTACGCATCGGGGCGCAAATTTCGGTCGCGTCGATGAACTGGATCTTGCCACGACGACGTGGTTCCTTGTTCCTGTCAAGGATCCAGATGTAGGTGGCAATGCCGGTGTTATAAAACATGTCATTTGGCAGCGCGATGATCGTGTCCAGCACTTCGGTGCCACCTTGCGCGCCGATGAGGTACTTGCGGATACTGTCCGGACCGCTTTCGGCATCGCCGGTAAATAGCGGGGAGCCATTCGTAACCACAGCAGCGCGACCACCCTTCGTTGCACCATCAGCCGCAGCGAGTTTGTGCGCGATGTGCATCAGAAACAGCATTTGGCCATCGCTGACAGCGGGAAGCCCCTCAGCAAAGCGTGGATCGCCCTGCTCCTGGAGCGCCTTGACGTCCTTCTGGAATGCCTTCCAGGACGAACCGTATGGCGGGTTCGCCATGATGTAGTCAAAGGTTTCGTCGGCGTACTGATCATTGGTCAGGGAGTTGCCAAACTTCAACACTTCTGGGTTCTTGAACCCCTGCATGAGCAGATCAGACTTGCCCATAGCGAATGAAGATTCCTTGAGTTCTTGTCCTGCAACGACGATCTCAATACCTGGGTTGATAGCCCGGAGCGCATCACGTGCAGCGATGAGCATGCCGCACGTACCGGCGGTGGGGTCGTAGACGGAACGGATGATGCCGTCTTCCTCGAGTTCCGCGTCGTCCGAGGTGAACAGAATGGACGTCATCAGACGAATCGCGTCGCGCGGAGTGTAGAACTCACCGGCGTCTTTCGCTTTTCTGGCGAAGGAACGATACATCAGGTTCTCGAAGATGTCGCCCATCGTCTGATCCTGGAGTGCCTCGTCAGACATGTCGATGGACGCGAAATGGTTCACCACATTCCAGAGTTGATTATTGCGGTCAAGGAAGTCGATGAGTTTCTCGAACTCAAACGCTTTCCAAATCTCTTGGATATTTGCAGAGAACGCCCTGAGATACTGCAGCAGCCCTTCCTTCAACGTGTCGTCGGAGGTGGCCAGGCGTTCGAGGGACAACTGAGACGTGTTCCAAAAACGAAGCTTGAACATGTTCTCAATCTTGAGATTCACAATCGAGGGATCTGTTCCCTTCACGTTCTCCCGGTGGACGAGATCTAATACGTCCTTCTTCGTCGACTCCAATCGACCTTCAAGGCGACGGAGCACAGTGAACGGAATGATGTAGTCACCGTAATTCTCGGCCGGGACAATAAGCCGCAGGTAATCATCTGCGGTCTGCCAAATGGCAGCGTTGAGGCTGTTGACCTTGGCAGTTTGCTTCGGCGTGATCGAATCGAGGATCTCTGAGGTGTCAGTCATCGTTGCTTCCTTGTGAATCTGTAGACGCCTGATTGTCCCACAGGAATCACTCATTTTCGGACAACAAATGTTGGTGTTTCACCGTACGAGCGGGAGGTTTGCCACTGTGCACCGATCCATGTCGCGCGACGAAATGCTTCTCGAATATCTCAAGACCACCAAAACCGGCACCTACCTCATCCCACCCGGTGTGGGTGAGACCGGTTTCGTCGGTGAAGGAATGTTTGCCTGGCCCCTGTCCTGTATCTCGCCTTTGCGTCCTTTCACCGCCACAACAACGCCCACGATGTAGGACACAATCACTCCAAGGACACAGAGCAAACACAATGTTGAAGAAAGATCTAACGCCCGTCTCCCTACAAGCTGGGTGAAAACGGATTTCACGCTCTCTTCAGTGTCACCGGTATCAACCATAAAGAAGCCGGCGAGGAAGAGAAACACCGTTACCGCGATGAAGGCCCAAGACTCACGCCACCCGAAGGACTTATACGGCCCTGCCTGCTGGCCGTCCTTCACGTGGCGTACGGGGATAAACCACAAAGCAAGAAGCGCAAGTGCGGCGATCACCCCAGCTGGAACGGAGTAGAACACGAGCCATCCGCCCACCCCAAACAGAATCCGCCCTACTGCAAAGAACGCCGCCCCTAACAGGCTCAGGATAAGCGCCGCGACGGAGTTGATACGGACATTCCGGCAGTTCATGCACCACATCATACGGCGGAAGCCATGGGCTGTATCTCAATCAGCCAAAGTGACGAGGCAGCGAATGAGGCGCCTTAGAGCAGCACAACGATGACCACCAGCACTGTGATGGCAGCGTCCAGAAGTCCGACGATCTTCGGCGTCCATGGCTTCTCACGACGTGCGCCGGTAATCGGCATCAGCGTCGCCCGCGCGAGCAACACGACGGCCACGACGATGATCGCTGGGTGGAAAGGATGCCCGCCGGTTACGAGCACGGCGACGACGGCAGCGACAAGCACGACGACGTGATAGCTCACCGACCCGATGAACCAGGGCCTGGAGCCGCGTTCACGGATGAGCGTCTTCACGTAGGGCACAGTGCCGACGAAGTACGCCAGGTACACGGCAAATGCGGCCCACGCCTCCACATCCAGGCCTCCCCCGGCCCAGGCGGCCACCGGCAGGATGAGGCAGGCTGCTACGACAGTGGAAACACCCGACAACAGCGACCTCGGACGCCGCTTCCATGCCTCGAATACGGCTATGGCCACCAACGGTGCGAACGCCGGGACCCACATGAGAAGCCGCCAGTCGAAGATCAGCGTTGTCACACCCGCGACCGCCGCGAGCGACCCGTAGACCAAGACCGGGGGCCGGTTGCGTTCACGGAAGCGCGAACGGATCCAGACGCTGCCGGCGAAAAAGGTGAAATAGCCGAGCCACCAGGTCAGCAACAGAGGAATCGCAGTCCACGACGGCGCCAGAATGACGCCGGTGATAGCGGGGACAGTGACCATAAACCAGGCGCCGTGTTGGTCGGGCACCCAACCGGGTGAGCGTCGGCGTGTGCGGGGGTTGCGCGACACGCTACGCTGCGCCTGGCTCTTCGACATGTTTTCACCCTACTGATGCGAATCTGTGATGGGCAATTGGCGTGGTCTTTTCCGTCGATTCGAAGCACCCGGCACCGTCGCGCGCTTCAGGCCATTCGCGTCCTAAAAACCACAAAGCCCCGACCCAAAGTGGATGAGGAGAGGTGGCAGGCCTAGCGTTAGTCCTATGACGTTGCCAAAGTTCGGTCCCGCTTGGGCCGGCGCTTTAATGGGAACCTCGATTGCGTCGAGTTTGACTGAGTTACATGGATTTCATGTAGCCCAGGTAGTTTTTGCGCTCATCGCGGCGGGGCTCCTTGTTGTGTTCACGGTCGGCGTGCGCAATGAGCCGCTGCGGCGCCAGAACATGGCGGCGTGAGGCATGTACGCGATGGGGCTGCTCGCGTGCGGCTCGGCGTGGACGGCACTCACGGGCAACGATGCGTTCCAGCTGATCAGCTGGTGGATCGGCGCGCCACTAGCCATCATCGTGTGCCTGTGGCAACTCTGGGGTTTGTGGAAGCAGTCCGAGCACTACACCGAGCCTGCGTTCCCGTGGGGCTTGGCGCTCGTGTCCCCGATGGTCGCTGCGACATCCGGCGGGCAGCTCGCCACCCATCACGGCGAGTTTTATCACTACGCGGGTGGGCTGTGCTTCTTCCTCACGTTGTTCACCGCGATCCCGCTCTTCCTCTACTGCTACTGGTCCCGCACACGCCCGCGCGGCGCCGCCGCGGGTACAGCGTGGATTCCCCTCGGTGTTATTGGCCAGTCGACGGCAGCATCGACATTGCTTTTCGACGCCCACCTGTACGGCCTCATCATGTTCACCCTCGCCGTACCGTGTGTCCTCTATGCCATGTACTGCTTCTACGAGGCTGTCCTCCACTGGGCGCCCTACGGCCCTGGTTGGTGGGGTTCTACCTTCCCCGTGGGCACCCTGTGCTTGGGTGCTTGGGACGAAGGCTGGCACACACTTTCCTTGGCGCTCCTCGTGCTCTTGCTCCTCCACTGGGGTGTCTGCGCGGTGCGCTTTGGCTCCTGGGAACTAAGCCAATCTGGCGCTAGATGAACTAGCTATCCGCGCTTCTCCGATGCCGTCGTCGTGGTGGTCCACGACTCGGCATAGGGGCCGCCCTTCGCCAGCAATTCATCGTGCGTGCCCCGTTCTGCGACCGTCCCGTCCTCCGAAAGCACGACGATGAGGTCGGCATCGCGGATGGTGTGCAGGCGATGGGCGACGACGATCACAGTGTGATCGCCGCGCAACGCCTCAATCGTGCCGACGATCGCCCGCTCAGTGGCCGCATCCAGCGAGGACGTCGGCTCGTCGAGAAGCACCACCGGGGAATCCTTCAGAAGCGCCCGGGCGATGGCGAGGCGCTGCCGCTCACCTCCCGACAGCAGCGTCCCCTCCTCCCCCACCGGGGTATCCCACCCGGAAGGCAGCAGCTCCACGATGCGGTCCACCCCGGAACGCCGGGCAGCCTCGCGCAAGCGGTCCCCGTCACCGGGCCTGGAACCGAAGCCGGGGTCGGCGAAGACCAGGTTGTCCCGCACGGACGCGTCGAAAAGGAACGTCTCCTGGAACACCGGGGTCACCAGCGAGTTCACGCCGTCGGTGCCGATCCGAGGCAAGGGCACCCCGCCGATGAGGATCTCCCCCGAGTCCGGATCGTGAAAACGCGACAGCAGCCGCATGACCGTCGTCTTGCCCGACCCCGACGGTCCCACTACGGCAACCAGCGCTCCCTGAGGTGCACGGAAGCTGACGTCGTCGAGAACCTTCTTATCTCCGTACCCGAAGCTCACACCGCGGAACTCCACGTCATGCCCGTCGGGCAGCTCCGGTGCGGCAGGTTCAGGAAGGGCGGGGATTGCCCGCAGGTCACGCAACGCAGCCAACGTGTTGCGGCCCGCACCGAAACCGCCGGACAACGCTCCCGCCGTGGTGATCGGTCCGGTGAACTGGACGAGCACGATGAGCATCGGCGCCAAATGCGCCGGCGCCATCCCGCCCGTCGCGGCGACTGCCACGGCGACGATCACCGCCGCCGTGAACACCGCATGGACGACCGAACCCAACCGTCCGATGGCCGCCCCCTGCGTCGACGTCGCCTTCGCGAACGCATCGTGCTGGGCCTGGATAGCCTCATCCACCATCGCGTCCGCCGCCGAACCGTCGCCCGCGGCGCGAATCGCCTGCTGGCCGCGGGTGAACTCGATCAGCCTGCTGGAGACGGCAGCGACGGCCTCAGCATGCGCTTCGTCCGACTCCCCGCCGACCCGGCCAATGGCCCGGTAGGCGAAGAAGAGCACCGGCGCTGACGCGACAAGAACCAAACCGACGCGCCAATCCACCGCCAGAATTCCGAAGGCGATGACGGTCGGCGTAACCACCGCGGCGATGACGGGCCGCAGGATCACGTGCGGCACGGACGCCGCGAACGCGATACCCGACGACGCCATCTCCGAAAAGCGGCCGGCCGTGGACTTGGTGACGTACCCGAGTGGCAACGTCAGCACGCGTTCGCCCAGGGAACGCAGCAGGGACGACAGCACCGCTGCGGAATTCACCCTGCCGACCGTCCCCGCGGCGAGGGACAGCACCGCATGGGCGGCCGCGAGGCCGGCGATGACGCCGGTGAAACGCCACGTCGTCGCGTCATCTCCCTCGGCCAGAGCCGACAGCAGCGGCAGCAGCGCGACGAACGCCGCTCCCTGGGCCAGCGCGGCAAGCGTGGCCAACGCAATGAGCCACACCAGCGTCATTCTCGAGCGCCGATCCGTCATCGACCACAAGTCTCGAATCATCGGTTTGCCGCCTTTTCATCGTCTGATTCAGTGCCCCGCGGGGCGGATGGTTCGTCGTCGAGCACGAACGCGCGCCACAAATCCCGGTAGCGGCCACCGCGCGCAAGCAACTCGTCGTGGGTACCCGCCTCCGCGACCGCTCCCCCATCGAGAACGAGGATGCGGTCGGCGTTGCGGATCGTGCTCAACCTGTGCGCGATCACAATCACCGTCCGCGAACGGGCCAAACGCTCGATTGCGGACTGGATGAGGGCCTCGGAAGCCGGATCCGCGTAAGCGGTTGCCTCGTCGAAGATGAGCACCGGCGCGTCCGTGACGATCGACCTCGCGATGGCCACGCGCTGCGCCTCACCACCGGAAAAGGTCACGTCGACGTTGACCACCGAATCCAGGCGCTTCGGCAGCGCCGCGATGACCGCATCGAGGTTCGCGAGCTTCGCGGCCGCCATGATTTCGTCGTCGGTGGCGTCTCTCCTGGCCAGCCGGATGTTCTCCCGCAACGGCAGCGTGAACAACTGCGAATCTTGGAACACCACCGACACCGAGCGGTGCACGTCGCGCACGGCGATGTCGCGAAGATCGACGCCGCCCAGCAGCACCGAGCCTTCAACAGGGTCGTGGAAACGCGCCAACAGCCGGGCGACGGTGGACTTTCCGGAACCGGAGGACCCCACCAGCGCAGTGAGGGTCCCTGGTTCGAACGTCGCGCACATCCCGTCGAGGACCCGCGGCCCATCCCCGTAGGAGAAGACCAGGTTCCGGACCTCGAGCGCGCCTCCGCGCGCGGGCACCGGATCGGCAGGCTCGGCGATCGGCGGCGTGCCCAGCACCTCCGCGATGGACTTCAGAGCGGCGATCCCCGCGATGATGGGTTCGGAGTTCATGGCCACCCGCACGATCGCCGCGGAGAGTCCAAGGCTGAGAACCAGCCCGGCGACGAGACCCTCCGGTATGCCGCCCGCGGCGTCCCTCAGAGCGAGGCCGGCCCCGCACACCACTGCAAGGACTGTGGTCGGGGACGTCACCACGTCGATGAGCCCGAGATAGATGTTCGACTGCCGGGACCAGGCGGACCACGCGCGGACGAACGACAACGCCGCGGCATCGTAGCGACCCGCTCCCTGGTTGGCGCGTCCGAAGGACTTCATCACCGGGATCCCGCGCCCCAGCTCGATGACCGCGGCCGTCACTTTTTCGGAGGCTCGCTCGTAGTCGCGCTGAAGACCGGCTCCGCGCGAAATCATCACGCCCATCAGGGCGAAGGTGACCAGCACCGGGCGACCGCCACCACCGCGATCCGCCAATCCACCACGACGAGCGCGATGAGGGAAAGCAGGGGAACCAGCACCGCCACCACGGTCTCACCGACGGTGTGGCCCATGAGCTGGTGGACAGCCGCGACGTCCTTCTCAACCGACTCGATGATTCCCGACGAGCGCCGGGCGTCCAGCCAGCCCAGCGGTAACTTCCGGATTTGGGCGACCAGCCGGCGCCGGAGGTGGAGCTGCAGGTCGTTATCCGCCCGGTGCGAGAGCATGCCGGCGGCGCCGTCTGCGGCCATGCGCACCGTTGCGGCGACGACGATGACAGCCACGGCCAACCACGTCCGATGCTCCGGGGCCTCCGGGTACGTCATCGCGATGTCGATGATGCCGACCAGCGAAGCGACGGTAGCCACCGACGACAGGACGGATAACGCGACCACCGCCCGCATCCGGGTCCGAATCGGGGCGAGCAGCGACCACGGGCCTACGGTCCCGTCCACAGCGCTCACTTGCCCGCCTCCCCGATCGCGCTTTTCTTCGTGAGAGTGCGGAAGTACACCATGCCGACGTGTGAGGCTCCGCCCAGCTTCACCCCGTTGGCTTCGGCGAGGTCCTCGACCTCGCTGCCCGGCGACCCTGCCGAGCGGCGCGAGGACGTCGGCGACGTGGAATTCCGTCCGGCCCCGAGCCCTTCGACGGCGGCGTCCATCGGTTCACGCGCATAGCGGCTGAGGAACCTCGGCTGGACCTTGTCCTCGTAGGCCGCGAGGAGTCTGAGGTTGTTCTGGACGATCTGGGCAATCGACTTCATCTGGTTCTGTCTCCGGGTGTGTGGGCCGCGTCCACGCGGCGGTTTCGGGTTAGGTGATCGGGTTCGCGGGCCGTCGTCGGCGGTGCCGCCCCCTCTCGGCCGACTCGTCGACTCATTGGTCGCTGTGGTGGGTTCATCAGTCACAAGCGGCACTGTGTTGCCCTCTCAGAAGATAATAACCATTATTACGTTAGGTTAGCCTAACCTCGCATGCGGCTCAAGCCCCGTCTCGTGCGTTTGATAGACATTGCTGAAACCGAGATCGCGCAAAACCAGCACACCATTGAGTGACGCGTGGACGAAGACTCAGGATGGGCGCAAGAATCCGCAGGCGTTTTTAACAATCTTCTCGGTGAATCAGCCTGTAAATCCGGGGAATCCCCGTACTCAGGGGACGATCACTACCCCGCTGGAGTGGGAGCAGAAGGCTTCTCCGGATAAGCGCTCTGGTAATGACCCGAAACCGAAGGTGCGGGCGTGTCCCAAAATGGCACGGCTATGGATCCGGCGCTCGGTCAAGGGGTTCCAGCGCCCTTTCACCGCCATCGACCATAAAGAAGCCAGCTAGGGAGAGAAACACCATGACCGCGATGAAGGCCCAGGATTCGCGCCATCCGAAGGCTTTGTATTGCCTTGTCTCTGGGCCTGTCTCTGGGCCTGTCTCCGGGCTTTCCGTCACACTGCTCATCCTCTTGCAACAGCACATCCCCCTCGCTCATGATCAGAAACAGCCTATAGTTGACGTGTCACAAACTTTTCACGCGATAAGGGAGGATACGATGACTGCAGGCACACAGAAGGATTGGGCAGGCGACGCCCAGAACGCCTCAAAGGACGGCGAGTTCAAGCGGGATACGAACTACATCAATGACCGCATTGTTGCGTCGATAAGCAATGAGGCTCTGCACTGGCCTGTGCAACCGCACCGCTACCGTCTCATCGCCGCACGTGCCTGCCCATGGGCGCATCGCGCTGTGTCTGATCTGATGTAGGTGGTCCAGTTCG
>NZ_KV787081.1:0-6454 GCF_001806995.1 Corynebacterium sp. HMSC11D10 | reverse complement strand
ACACCCTGTCAAATATGTCGTGACTTCAGACACCTCCGGGCGCACAAGAAAAACCCCCGCTGAGCGGGGGTTTTCGCATTGAGGGGCTACTGCGTCTCGACGACCGGCGCAACCGTAGTCGGCGCCTCCTCCTTATCCTTGCGGGACGAGCCGTTGACGTTGATGTCAACGCTCTGCACGTCCGGGACACAGGTGCGTACCGCGGTAGCGATCAGCAGCGCGGAAACCAGGCCGACGATACCGCCGCCGATTGCCATCGCCTGGGCAGGATCGAGGCCAGCGTTGCGGGCGGCCGCGGTGAAGATGTCGCCAGCCTGGCCGTTTGCCTGACCCAGGCCCGGGAGGCCCGCCTGGTTAGCCAGCGCGAGCGGCAGCATCAGGACCAGCGGCACGCCAAGGCCGACGAGGGAAGCGATGCAGCGCGGGTCGGAGGACCCACCGGTGGCGTTGACCTTGGCGCCGACGAGCTTGTCGCCGCCCTGCTGGTCGCCGTTGCCACCCTTCTTCGAGGAGCCACCCGAGCTGCCGAACAGACCACCGTTGGCGTTGTCGCGGATGTCCGGGTTGGCGTTGTTCGTGACCACAACGGAGTTGTTCGAGCCGTTGTCGTTCGCGTTGCCGGTGATGACAACGGTCGGGTTGGCGTTGTTGGTCGCCACGACCGAGTTGTTGGAACCGTTGTTGTTCAGGTTGTCGCGCGGGTTTGCATTGTCCGTGACGACGACCGAGTTACCAGAACCGTTGTTGTTGGCGTTGCCGGTGACAACAGGGTTCGCGTTGCCCGTCACAATGGCCGAGTTGTTCGAGCCGTTGTTGTTGGCGTTGTTGGTGATGACCGGGTTGGCGTTGTTGGTGACCACAACGGAGTTGTTCGAGCCGTTGTTGGACCCGTTGTCGTTCATGTTGCCCGTGATAACCGGGTTCAGGTTATCCGTAATGACAACGGACGGGTTGCCGTTGTTGTTGAAGTTGTCGCGGATGTCCACCGTCGGGTTCGCATTGTTCGTCACGACGACCGAGTTGCCGGAACCATTGTTGGAGCCGTTGTCACGGATCTCCACGGTCGGGTTGGCGTTGCCGGTGACGATGATGCCGCTCGGCTGCACCTCAACCTTGACGATGCCCTCCAGCGGGCTCTTGCCGTCCTTACCGCCACCGAGCAGACCGCCGAGAAGGTTGCCGAGGAGGCCGCCGGCGCCGCTGCCGTTACCGCCGCTGCCGCCTTCGGAGCCTTCGCCCTTGCCGCCACCGATCAGGTTGCCAATCAGGCTGCCCAGGCCGGTGCCGCCGGTCGCGCCGCCGATGATGCTTCCCAGCAGCGGGCCGAGAATGTCTGCTGCGGTACCTGCTACTTCAGCCGGGGTTTTGGACGGGTTCTTCGCAGCAATCTTCAGCGTTGCCTTGAACGTGTCCTTCGTGCCGTCGTCGTGGACCTGCTCGACGGAGACAGGCAGTTCAATGTCGCCTTCCGTGAAGGTGGCCGGCGGGGTGATGCGGACGCCGTCGGCGTCGGTGGTGACGCTCCAGCCGGTCGGCAGGCTCACGCCACCCTTGCTCAGGGTCACGCCCTTCGGCAGCTTGAGCGCATCCAGCGTCTTGGCGGAGGTGGACTTCTCAAAGTCGACCGGGTAGGTCTTCTCCAGCTCCTTTTCCCAATCGCCGACGGGGCGCTCGTCGATAACGTTCAGACGCAGCGTGGTCGTGAACGCCTCGCCCTCGGCGGGGGTCACCTTCACGGCGATGTCCTTGTTGCCGGTACCAAAAGCAGTCGCGGACTGCGGGCGAATCACGGTGAGGGTGCCGTTGTCGTTACGGAAGTTCCAGTTGAAGATCGTGTTCGTCGTCGGTGCGACGGTGTCACCCGGCTGCAGTTTCAGGCCTTCGACCACTGCTTCCTTCTTGTTCCAGAAGTTGGCGGTGTTGAAGCGACCGTTGAAGGCACTTGCGGTTGTCTTCGGAGCATTGCTTGTCGACGACTCCTCCGCCGGCGGGGTAGCCGTCGTCGGAGCCGGCTCAGACGTTGGCTCTTCTGCAGGAGCGGTCGTGGTCGGAGCGGGCTCCTCCGAGGTTGGGGCCTCGGGCGTCGGTTCCTCAGGGGTCGGGCAGGCGTCGGCAGGCTCGGTGAACGTGTTTCCCTCGGCCTTCTTATCCACGACGTTGACCTTCAGCGTGGTGTCGAAGGAAGAGCCGTCGGCCTTGGTTACCTTGACCGCAATGTTCTGGTTACCTGTCCCGAAGGAGATCGCAGCCTCTGGACGGATGAGAATCAGGTTGCAGCCGCTGGTGCGGAAGCGCCATTTATTGCGGGCGAGAAGGAGTGCCGTTGCTTCGACCTTGTCGCCGGGCTCAAGCACAAGCCCTTCTACGACTGCTTCGTCGACATCCCAGAAGTTGGTGGTGGTGTAGGTGGTGTCGAACGCGCTGGCGTCGACAGCTGCCGCCACCGGGGTGATGCTGACGGGGGATACGAATGGCGCCACCAGCGCCAGGGAGAGCGCGCCCGCCGCGATGGATACGCGTCGGGAACGTACAGTTTTTGCCATGGGGGCTCCTTGGGTCTGGGCGATAACGCCGATTCCTGGGTGTTTCCGCGAGATGTATCGCAAAACGTTCGTAAAGTTTTACACATGCGTAATAAATGCGGAATAGCTATCTGGGAATAGCCCCCGCTCGGGTGAATATGAAGCCAGGTACGCTCGCGGTGTGAGAGCTATGCAAACGGCTGATTTGGCCAATATTGAACGGAAGTTGCGGCGCCGCCGTCTATCCCCGCGCGATTTGGCTGCTATGCAGCACAAACTCGCGGGGATGGACTTGCGTGACATCGTCCGTTTGGTGGAGCGGCAGCCGTCGAGACGCGGTGCGGAGCTGGTGCGACTGCTGCCAGCGCCTCGAGCCGCTGTGCTTTTCGACGCCCTCGCGCCCGCCCACCAGGCCGAAATCGTCGAAGCCTTAGGTGATCATCAGATCCCCGGCCTGTTCGATGCCCTCGGCACCGAGGACTTGGTCATGCTGCTCGATCACATGGATCCGGAGGTGGCGGAGCGGGTTCTCAACGAGTTGGATGAGGACGACCGCGCCTACACAGACCTGATTCTCGCCTACGAGAAGGGGTCGGTCGGCCGTGTCATGTCGCCGAATGTGGAGGCGGTTGGTGCGACGGAGACGGCGCAGGAGGTCGTCGATAAGCTGCGCGCGCATGTTGATGACCTGGAGACGATCTACACCGTGCCAGTTATCGACGACATGCACCACGTCACCGGCGTACTCAGCCTGAAGGACCTGTTCAAGGCGCGTGCGGACGACGAAGTGGGCACCATCATGCGCGAAACCCCCACCGTCGTGGAGAGCGAAGACGCCGAGTATGCGGCGCGTCGCCTGCTCGCGTCTGGTCACCTCGCGTACCCGGTGGTGGATAACGGCCAGCACCTTGTGGGCATTTTTACTTACGACGAGGCCCAGGACATCGTCGAGTTCGCCGACAGCGAGGACTCCGCACGTCAGGGTGGTTCCGAGTCGCTGAAGCAGCCGTACCTGTCCACGCCGGTGCTCAACCTGGTGCGATCCCGCATCGTGTGGCTGCTCGTGCTGGCGGTTTCCGCGATTCTGACCGTGCAGGTGCTCGGTATCTTCGAGGACACGCTCGCCCAAGTGACCGTGCTGTCCCTATTTATTCCGCTGCTGACCGGCACCGGCGGCAACACCGGTAACCAGGCCGCGACAACGGTGACGCGTGCGCTAGCGCTTCACGACGTGACCAAGGGCGACATCTTTAAAGTCATGTGGCGCGAACTGCGCGTCGGCGCGACCCTTGGTTCGGTGCTTGGCATCCTCGGTTTGGGTATCGCGTGGGCCGTTTTCGGGCAAGAAATAGGCATTGTGATCGGTTCCACACTTTTTTGTGTGTGCGCCATGTCCGCGACCGTCGGCGGCATCATGCCGATCATCGCTCGCGCAGTCGGCGCCGACCCGGCGGTGTTCTCCAACCCGTTCATCTCTACCTTCTGCGACGCGACCGGTTTGGTCATTTACTTCCTCATCGCCAAGAGTGTGCTTGGCCTGTAATAGTGTCCTGAACTGCCGTTTTGGTGGTGCGCCCTGCCGGGTGTAATGTTCTTCTTCGTTGCCAACAGGCACTGCGCCCGTAGCTCAACGGATAGAGCATCTGACTACGGATCAGAAGGTTGGGGGTTCGAATCCCTCCGGGCGCACCAATTTTGGGAAGGCCCCACACGGTTTGTGTGGGGCCTTCCCTTTTCGCTTCTTTCGCGATTTTTCTGAGACGTAATTACGGCAAAGATTAATAAACCCTTTGAATCTGAATAAACACTGATTAAGCAGGGGCTTTAGATGTGAGTGCGCTTGAAAGCGCCTGTCCAAGTTGGTAAATTATTTGGAAGTCTCGCGCGGAAGTTCGTGTTCTATGTACTTCTTGCTCGAATTTCTCTCGTTATAGAAAAATCAACCATTGGAGCAATCTTGAACAACGCTTCCTCTCCGTTCGATTTCAACGCAAACTTCTCCGCGCGCCGTTCCTCACGTCGTGGCTTCTCCGGCAAACGCACCGCCATTGCAGGTATGACCGCAGTGTCGCTGGCGCTGTCTGGCTTGACTGTGCCGAGTGTTGTTGGTGGGGAGGTGCAGGTTGCGGAGGCATCTGGAGTGCGCCGCGCTCAGGTTATGCACTGGACTAAGAGCAAGGGAATTAAGCTGTCCATTGCTTCGGCTCAAGCGATTTCCGGCAACCGCCTTCAAGTGCGATTGCCTCGTATTCAAGACAAGAATCTCGTTCAGTTTCCAAATGGAAAATACACAATTACCACTGGCAACCCGGCTAAGCCGTGGGCCGAGGTGGATGGAGTGGGCACCTTTGAAGGCGACTACGCGGTCTTGACACTCGAACTACCCAAGAAGCTGAACTTGCCGGTCGGTACGCCGATGGCGATCAGCACGAACCAAACACACCCGGATAGCCCAAAAGTTGGAGGCTATTGGAGTGGTAGTTTGGTAGCGTACGATGCACCAGACGAGACGGAAGAATCGACACCTGTAACCGGATCGGTTCCGCTTTCTGTGTCGGGCCTTGGGGATGGTCAAACGGTCGAGGTGCGCATCGTAGATGAAAATGGCGTCACCCGGGGGTCCGACAAGTTGGGCAATGGTTCCTTTGTCCTGTCTGGTATGGCCCCAGGATCGTATTCGGTGTCTGTGTCTGGCTGGCCGGCTGATTACAGGGTGACGTCGGCTGGTGGCGATAAGCAAACTGTTCGGATTGATAACAATGGTCAAAGTGACCGTCGTGCTGATTTTGCGTTTAAGCAGAACACTGGCTCGGTTCCTGTGTCTGTGTCAGGCCTTGGATCTGGCCAAAAGGTCCAGGTGAGGGTTGTAGATGCAAATGGTGTGACTCAGTGGTCCGATGAAGTAGGCAATGGAAACTTCGCAGCGCCTGGAATGGTCGCCGGGTCGTATTCGGTGTCTGTGTCTGGCTGGCGGTCTGACTATAAGGTGACGTCGCCTGGCGGTAGTGAGCAAACCGTTCGGATTGATAACAATGGCCAAAGTGACCGTCGTGCTGATTTTACGTTTAAGCAGAACACTGGGTCGATTCCTGTATCTGTGTCCGGATTGGCTGACGGTGCGCGGGTCTGGATGGTACTGAGCAATATGGCTGGGGAAGTGAAGTGGTCAGGCTGGCAAGGGAATGGTTCATTCAGCCTTTCGCCATTTATCGCAGATAAATACGTAATGCGTGTATCTGCTTGGCCGAATGATTACCGGATCGTCTCGAGCGGTGGCAGCGAACGCAGCGTCGAAATTGACGATGACGGACGGACCTCCGGTAAGGCTGAGTTTGAATTCAATCAAAATAAGGGAGCGATTACCGGCTCAGTTTCCGGCTTGGTCGGCAATGATAAAGCAACGGTCATAGTTCGCCAGGTCGACGGGAGACAGGTCTATACCCAGGAACTGGGGAATGGTGAGAAGTTCGAAACCGATGCTCTCACAAAGGGCGTTTATAACGTTTTTGTCAGCAAACCTTCTGACTACCGTATGGAATCCGATGCTGTTGTTGAGGTTTTCGTAGATCACAACGGTGAAGCTTCTAGGACAGCAGACTTCAAGGTTGCCCAGAATAAGGGTGCAGTTGCCGGATCGGTGTCTGGCTTGTTTGGGGATGACACTGCCGAGGTGGTTGTCAAACGAACCGATGGCCAGCAAGTATTTTCTCAAGTTCTCAATAATGGTCAGTCGTTTGTGACGAGCGAACTGGCTAAGGGGACTTACATCGCGTCCCTTAAGAAGCCTGGTCACTACCAGATGGCTTCTCCAGCCGAATTCACTATTTCGATCAACGACGAGGGGCAAGCTTCGAAGACTGCCGACTTCAAGGTGACACCGAATGATGGTTCGGTTTCAGGCGATATCGTGGATGATCGGGGTAAGCCGGTTC
>NZ_KV787080.1:0-801 GCF_001806995.1 Corynebacterium sp. HMSC11D10 | reverse complement strand
GCTTGGTTTCCGGCTTGGTTTCCGGCTTGGTTTCAGCTGCCTGCTCCGCCTTCACAGCGTCTTTCGCAGCCTGCTCGGTTTCCTCCGCCTTGGCGATAGCCTTGTCTGCCGCAGTCTTAGCGGCCTCGGCCGCCGCCACAGCCGCATCAGATGTCGTTGCTGCCTGAGCCTTGCCAGCCTCGGCACTCGCGTTGGCTGCTTCCTGCTCTGCCGCTTCGAGGTTCTTCTTCAGCTCAGCCTTCTTCGCCTTATCCTTAACCTTGTTGATCTCCTCCTCAGCCTTGGTCACCGCAGCCGCCGCGCGCTCCGCATGGCCCTTCGCTGACTCCTGCGCTGCCGCCAACGCAGCAGCCTCGGCTGCCGCGGAATCACGCTCTTCCTTAACTACCGCAGATGCAGCGGCCTTGAGCTCTTCGGCGCCTTCGACCACCGAATCTGCCGCGGACTTGGCCGCTGCCGCTTCAGTTTTCGCCTGCTCACCAGTTCGAGCTTCCTTTGCGGCCTTCGCAGCATCTCGTGCAGCTTCAACCTTCTTTGCAAGAGCATCTGCCTTTGCCTGCAGCTCGGCCTTCTTCTCAGAGTCCTTGACCTTGGCAATTTCCTCCTTGGCGGCCTCCAGCGCCGCCTCCGCCCGAGCTACGTCGGCCTCAGACTTCCCGACAGCGTTCTCACGCTCAGTAATGGATTCCTGGGATTCGAAATCAACCTTGAGGTCAAGGAGTGCGTCCTCGTACTCGATCGGCTCGTAGAAGCCGATCAAGACCTTCTTGGCGCCCTCCTCGGTGAGCGTTGTTTTCACGC
>NZ_KV787079.1:0-5341 GCF_001806995.1 Corynebacterium sp. HMSC11D10 | reverse complement strand
GGGTTTACCCGTCCACAAAATTTGACACAGGCCACGCTTCCGTGGGAGCGCGAGCGAGCAAAGGGCGCGACGCAGTCTTACGCAGATGAGGTTGATGCCAAACTTGTAGAGCTGTTGCGCCACCCGAAGTTTCTTGAGGTCCGGGCGTTAGTCGGCTGGTATATTGTTGCGACCGGCTAGTTGGTAGCGGTGTGGTGACTTTCGGGTAGCGGTTGAGTGGGTTTCCGGTAGCGGGGTTGGCGGTGGCGGGTGATGCTTTCGGGTGGTTGCACCACAGGGGTGTAGCCGGTTGCCGGAAGGAGTCCGCTGATGACGGATTACCGGGCGGTGATGAAGCTGCTTGTGCAGCAGCGTTCGTACCGCCAGATTGAACAACAGCTGGGATGCTCCCACCGCGCGATTTCCCGGTCGAACCAGGTGCTTCGATCCCTCGGGATTCGCACGGTCGACCAGGTTTTGGCGCTGACGGATGATGAGCTCGACGAGTTATTCGTAGATGGGCGCAGTACAGGCCAGGGCGAATTCGTCCCTATCGATTTCGATGCGGTGGTCAAAGCCCGCACGGGGCGTAACAAGCAGACACTGCAAGTGCTGTGGGCGCGCTACACCACCACACCTGCTTTACCCGGCCAGCTCCATTACAGCTACGACCGGTTTCGCCAGTTGGTGGCGTCTCATGTCGATGCGGCCGGTTTGACCGCACGCATCACTCACACACCGGGGCACACCATGCAGGTGGATTGGGCAGGCACCAAGATGCGCCTGTTCGACCCTGACGGCGCACCGGGGGTGAAGGTCAGCGTGTTTGTCGCCTCAATGCCGTATTCAGGGATGATTTTTGCCCTCGCATGTCCGGATGAGCGCCAGCATTCCTGGCTTGATGCCCACCACCACGCGTTCGCCTACTTCGGGGGCGTGCCTGAGGTTGTGGTGCCGGATAATGCCTCGACTGCGTCGAACGCGATCAGCGCGGCGGATCGAAACCGCAAGGTCAACGACACCTACGAGCAGTTTCTGGAGCATTACAACACCGCAGCACTGCCTGCACGAGCGAAGCGGCCGAAAGACAAAGCCAATGTCGAAGCCGCAGTCAAGATCGTCACCCACAAAGTTATCCACGCACTCGATGGCCACCAGTGCGTCGACCTAGACGAACTCAACACGCGAATTCAGCAGCTGGTTGACCAGATCAACCAAGCGGTGCCGTTTCGTCACCAGCAGTCAAGCCGCAAAGACATCTTCGATGCGCACGAAAAGCACCTTTTGACAGCACTTCCCGATACCCCGTGGCAGCGCACCGAGTGGAAACGCGCCAAGATCGCCCCGGATTTCCACATCACCGTAGCCAGCGTGCGGTACTCCGTGCCGCACCAGCTCGTTGGCCGCACTGTCGATGTGCGCATCACCGGGCAAGTGCTCACGGTCTTCGATGGTGGCCGTGCCGTTACAACCCACACGCTTGCCCACACCCGCGGGGCGTATGTCACCGATGCCGACCACATTCCGGCGAACATGGATCACACCCAGGGACTGTGGACGAGCGATTACTTCCTGCGCGAAGCCCAAAAGATCGGCCCGGCGACACGCACCGTCATCGAGGAAATGATCGCGGCGAAAGCAATCCCGGCCCAGGCCTACCAATCGTGCAGAAACGTGCTGTCAATGGGCAAACACGCCAACAAGCTCGTGCTGGAAGAAGCATGTAAACGCTTGGTCTCCTCCGACGAGACCCGCCGGGCAGTGTCCTACACCGCGGTCAAAAACATGATGGCCGCCGTACGCAAAGAAGCCGCAACCCGACCACACGGCTTCGACCACCAGACACCGGCCACACCTGGACATCCGGATCGCACGCCCGCCGCTGCCACACGCGACACCAGCGGCGCCTACCTCGGTGGTGCAGCACAGTTCAGCCTGGACAACCTCATCAAGAAAGGAACCACAACACCATGACCCCACCGACCCCGCCGCAAGAGCGTTTCCTCGACGAATCCGTCCTCGCGGACTTCACAGCAATGCGCATGACAGCTTTCGGCAAAAGCGTCATCGACATCGCCAACGACCCAACCTTCGACACGTGGACCTTCTCACAAAAGGTGCTCTACGCACTCGACAAAGAAGTCGCGGCCAGACGCGAACGCCGCATCAACAAACTGCTCAAGGCATCACGATCGCCAAACCCCGATGCCTGCCTCGAAGACGTTGTCTACGCGCCTGACCGCAACATCAACCCAGAACAAGTCAGCCGACTCGCTCACGGGCAATGGTGCCACCTGGGCCAAAACATTGTCATCTTGGGCAAATCCTCAGTCGGCAAGAGCTACCTCGCCCAAGCACTGATCACCGCAGCATGCCGCAACGACTACTCCGCCAGGTTCTACCGCACCGACATGCTTGCCGCGCACTTCGCAGTGATGCCACTCGACGACCCAGCCCGGCTCAAACTCACCCGCGAGTTGATCAGCGTCGACGTGTTAGTCCTCGACGACTTCCTCACCACCCCAGTCGATGCCGCCACCGCGCACCTGCTTTTCAACATTCTCTCCGAACGAGAAGGCAACCGATCAACCATCGTGACCTCACAGTTCACCCCGCAAGACTGGTACAGATCCATCCCGGATGCCGTCATCGCCGAGTCCATCCTCAACCGACTCATCGCCGGCGCCGAAATCATCACCCTCGAAGGACCAAACATGAGACTGGGAGCTAACCAGTAACACACAAAACGCCTGAGCAGGAACCGCTACCGGATCCCCACTCAGGCGCTACCACAAACTCACCACACCGCTACCATTTCAATCTTCTAAACAGCGCTGGCGACGGCTGAACAGGATGTGGTGGAGCCGACCACGGCGGGTGCTACCGAGTAGACGCTAGCCCGTAGCAGACAGCGAAGGGGTCAGGGTGTGTGCCTTGGCCCCCTTTACCCATACCTGGATGAAGGGCACACCATGAATAATCCGTATCAGGAAGAACTACTTAACCGTCTCCGTGACCATGAGAACGCGGGGGTGAACGTGAACTGACCCGGCTTATCAACTGGGCTACATCCGCTGTGTTGAAGTACACAGCTGTGCGGGCGCTCACTAAGACGATGATTGAGAAGTGGGTCAGAGTTAAGGCAGCAGGGTGTGTTCGATGCCGTCTAGGATCACATCGATGACGAGGTCGTAGTATTCCTCGGACATCGCTTCTTCTTCATCAGGGTGTGAGAGAGGCTCCAGGTAAGAGTTGACAATACTGGTCAGTCCAACAGATTGAGCCATCATAGGCTCAAGCCTGACAAGCATTTCGTGCAGGTTGTGGCGAGGCTGGATTTGATTGGATGCGCGCAGGTTTCTCGCTCCGATCGTGTGGATGATCGAGTTCGCGATAATTGTGTAGGCCACAGGCGAATTGTCACCAAACCCAGCTTCTTGTAGTTTGGCCCAGGCTCCATCGATCATCGGCAAAAACTGTTCGGTGAACTTGCCCCGCGCGAACCTGTCGGTAATCCCCGGATATGCTAACAATGCGGGGCGTAGATTGTGAGCCATAGCTCGAAACCAGGCTTTCCATTCAAGGTCCGAGTCGGGAACTTCAATCCCGACACATACCCGGTCTACAACAGCATCACAAATGGCTTCCTTGTTTGGAAAATAATGATAAATCACTGAGGGAACCACGCCCAGTTCACGGGCAATGTCCCGTACTGACCATCCCTCAACGCCACTGATCGCGCTTAACTGTACAGCTTGTTTGACAATCAGCTCGCGTGATAGCCCAGCCCTTCGCCCCGTTAGCACAGTGTTCATAAGGTGACCCTAACTTATTCCTTGACCCTTACTAGAACACCATTCTACAATATCCCTAAGTGAAACAGTGTTCTAGTAATGGAGTGTAGTGATGCCCGACCCTCGTAGTAATAAGCCGACACAGAGCTCTATTGATCCAGGAGCGCAAGCGAACCTGGTAGTGGGAATCGTTTTTCTCGCCTTTATGGGGCAAATGATTCTCAATCCGATCATCGCGCCACTGTCACGACAGATGGGATTGCGGGAATGGCATATTGGCGCCACTATCTCTTTGGCAGCGATTGTACTAGCGAGCTTGAGTGCTTATTGGGGGCGAGCTTCCCAACGTGTCGGCGCTAAACGTGTACTCGCTGCTGGGCTTGTGATCGCGATCATCGCTTTGAGCGCCTTCGGTATTGTCTCCTACCTGGGGATGAACCAGGTAGTTGGCGGTGTCGGACTAGTTTTTGGTGTTGTGATCACTCGTGGTTTGCTCTATGGTGGAGGGATTTCAGCGATCGCCCCGACCGCGCAAGCCCACCTGGTCACGCATGCTGCCAGCGAGAACGGGCGGGTAAAAGCACTGGGCATGATTGGAGCGGCTCAAGGGATGGCCTCCATTGTTGGAGGTGTTACTGGAGGTGTGTTAGCCGCTGCTGGTGGCCTGCTCTTGCCCTTGGTGGTCATGCCCGTTGTGATGGTGATTGGTCTGGTTGTTCTCTTGGTGAGTTTCGCACCTCAAAGCCGAGGGCAACTTTTTGCAAAGCCTCAACGGATTCGCTTCACTGATCCGCGTGTAGCTCCCTGGCTAGCAACTGGTCTGGTGATGTTTCTTGTGTTTTCTTCTGTTGCTACGATTTTTGGATTCACTGTCCAAGACCGCTTCGCCCTGTCGGCAACTGCGACCGCAGGTATTTCCGCGATTTACCTGACCATCATGGGCGTGACCATGATCATTGCCCAAGCGGTGATTGCTCCAAAGACAGGGTGGGGAGCAGCGAAGCTTTTACGTACTGGTCTGGCCATTACACTAGTTGCAACTGTGCTCATTTGGCCTACCTCCTCGCACGCTTTACTGGTTGTCGGGTGTATCGTGCTGGGGGTAGGTATGGGACTGGCGATGCCCGGGTACAACACTGGCCCAACCTTGAAGATGAGTGCAGATGAGCAAGGCGCAGTGGCTGGCATCATCAACGCTAATAATGGGTTGGCGTACGCGATTGCCCCGCTGGCTTCGACCGCCCTTTACGGGTGGAACCCGCTGGCACCCTTCGCCGTCTGTATCGCCTTGATTGCAGTGGTCGTCATCTACGCCCACACCGTACCCGCACTACGCCAATAACTATGAGCGTGCCTGAAGTAGCCGTTCCATCACGTTATCCGCAGGAGTCGGCCCCGAGTAGTCCACCAGCGAGTTGTCTTTGACGACATCGAAAATCTCGTACCAGAGCGTATTCGCCTGCTTGCTAAACGACTGAGACATGGCCACGAATGGGGACGCGATAGCTGTTAGGACTACGGATTTAGTAACACCGTGGTGAGTATCCAGTAACGCCCGGGTGAGTATC
>NZ_KV787078.1:0-4331 GCF_001806995.1 Corynebacterium sp. HMSC11D10 | reverse complement strand
CCGTAGAGCAAGCTCGGCAGCGTCGCATCATCTAACCTTGGGCGCATGGCTTTCAGCGAAGTAGGTTCCGGCCCGTGGCGCGGGGTCGAGTTCCTCCGCGGCCTCGCCACCCCCGACGACGTTCCCGCAGGCTGCGCCCCCTTGATGTGGCGCCACAACGGCACCGCACGACTCGGCGGCTTCGTCGCCCGGGCGCAGGCGCAGGTGCTTATCGACGACACCTTCGTCCCTGAAGGCACCCAACGCGCCAACCCAGACGCGTTCACCCTGCCCAGCGTGACCACCGCCGCTGCCGACGAGGCGTTCGTGTTCATCGGAGAGATGTTCGGCCGCACCGGCACCATCGAGACGAATCAGCCGTGCGTGGCAGCGCAGCTGACCATCGCCCCGGAAACCGAGTTGGCGATCACACTCAACCCGGACTTCGAGTACGCCTTCGTCGCCGTCGACGGCGACCTGGCCGTCAACCGCACCCCGGTGCCGGGCTTCCCCGTGGGGCTCGTGGACACCGGCCACCGCACCATGGGGCTAGAGAACCGCTCCGACCCGCTCGCGCACGTCCTCATCCTTGGCGGAGCGCCAGCGGGGAGAGATTAGCCACAACGGCCCCAAACCCGCTTCGCAATAAGGGCCCGGGTTGCGTCCCTTAGTGTGGTGCAACGCTTTCTGATGGTGGGCCCTGGGAAGTACAGGGGCGGCCACCGTCAGTAACCTTTCGACTCAACTACCACATTTCACCGAAAGGCACGTAACGATGACCGCTGCTCCGCATTCTATCGACCCTGAAACCTATCTGGATGGTCTGCTCGCCCA
The DNA here is from genome assembly GCF_001806995.1 of Corynebacterium sp. HMSC11D10. Classification (NCBI taxonomy): domain Bacteria; kingdom Bacillati; phylum Actinomycetota; class Actinomycetes; order Mycobacteriales; family Corynebacteriaceae; genus Corynebacterium; species Corynebacterium sp. HMSC11D10. The sequence continues at coordinate 3,518 of NZ_KV787078.1, read as the reverse complement.
AAGACGTGACAAACGTACGGGATACGGATGGTTTGCCCATTGGTTCGTCGCAGCTACATCTATGGTGTCAGCGTGCGTGTGATGCATGAGGGGAGCATGGGCAATTCTTAAAGCTTCTGTTTGTCATTTTTACCGATGTCCCTTATGGATACGTGACCTGTAAGGTTTTCTCCCGGAAAACAAATGGGACTTTTTCCGAGGTTTTCTCGTCTTTCATTGATGGAAAACACGAAATGAGAAAATTGAGGAACGATCTGCACCGCTGGGAAATACTCCCTCAACTTATACGTGATGTCCCAGCCTTTGTCGTACCACCGAAACCGATCGAAGTCCTCTTTCCACTGAGGTCGCTCACGAAAGCTGTCGGGTACCTCGATGAAATTTAAATTAAATTCTCTCGTCCACTCAAGGATCTCGTTTCCCAAAACAGGTTCTATGCCTAAATCCGCGGGAAGATAGTAGCCCCTTCCTTCGGAACCGGTGACTACTAGTTCTTTAGAAGGCCACAAGGAACTTGGATGACTATATTCTGGCCGCAGGAAAATTCGATGGGGTTCCACGAAACTAGGCTACCGTCAATTTTACTGCCACGAAAGTGGAAGCCCCTTGACGCATCCCGCCCATTCTGTAGAGTACTCGTCGTCTCCAGCCCACCCGGTAACAAACTCGTTAGTTACGTTGCGGGCAATTGCCACACTACGAGTACCGCTATTAGTATTTTTTCTTTGCTTTCCCCAATTGCCGAGACGAGGGCGATCGAAATCCTCCGCTTGAAAAGTGTAGAATACGCACCCCAGGAAATCATACCACTCTTTCCTAGTTAGAGGATAATTCGCAAAATGGCCCGGATGTTCCCCGACCTCCGGATTAGGCGCCATGTGTGTGCGGAATCGTCTGCAATCCAGGGTCACCATCCCTCTGCCCGGTACTCGCCACGCAGCCAATTTCGTATCTGGTGGAAGCTCGTATTCAATACATGGGAGAACGCGCTCCTGGTAATTTTCGCGCGCTTCATCGTTATGGGAAGTTTCTGCTTGGAGGACGGGGGAACCAACGACGGGAGCGAAAATCGGCCAGTAGAGGTCCTTGGTTATTTGGGACACTCCCGTCAATTTTCCGCCCATAAACTCCTGCTCCTGCCAGAAGCTATCTTGTGCAACCGGATCCCCTACGGGGTAGCCTAAAAGCCCTTTTTCAAATCCCTGTTCAGTGTACTGAATCAGAAATGTTCCGCTCACCGGATGTGCTCCGTGTTGTGGCGTCCAGTAGATCATCCCACCTTCGAAGACGTTGTAACGTCCGATTCCGTCTGGGGTGGTCAGCTCGTCACTGATGGGAAAGCCAAGCGCACTGGTGTGTCCGCCCATGGATTGCCACTTGTCGTAGATTGCCCCTTGGATGCTGGCCTGTGTCGCAGGTAGCGCGTTGTGCGTGTAGACGTGGCCGCCTTCAAAGTGTTGGACGTACCACTGGTTGCCGAGTGAGATGTCGCTGGTGGTGGGGTATCCGAGAAACCCGTTTTCCCATCCGTGCCGCTGCCACACTCGTGACACTGGGATGCTGACGCTGTGCGCACCCGTGCGAGGGTGCCAGTAGATGAATCCATTAACGAACTCGGAGCGTTTGCCCACCCCGTCCGGGTTTGTCAGTTCCTTGGATTTCGGAAGGAGGAGGAAGCTGGTTGGTCCACCGATGGCGTCGTAAAGGTTTTTAATCGCCCCGCACACCTCAAACGGTGCCGGCCAGTACACGCCGCATCCTGGGCGGGCATTTAGCGTGGGGGTGCTCGGGTCGGTGAGTTTGGCTTCTTTGATCTCTGCTTGATCTGCATCGGCTTTGCTGGCGCCTGCCGGGATGCTCTCTCTGTCCGAGCGCATCTGCCCCGGGATGATCTCGCTGTGCGGGTCGTCGGTGGGGTGCCACTCGTCAAGGCCCTGAGGATTAAGCTCGTCCTGCGTGACTTGGTTGACCTCGTACCTTTCGGCTCCGGGAGGGGTGGGGATGCCCCACTGAGCGAAGGGGCCTTCGAGGCTTATGACGGGATTTTCAACTGTATCCGTTGTGGTTTGGGTTTCACCCGAATCTTGTGGGGATAAGTTGCTATGGGACGATGAGCCTGTTGAGGTGGTCTGGGCTTTGGTGGCAGTGGGATGAGCAATCGTAAGTACGGCGACGGACAAAACTGCTAGGCACTTTTTGACTTGCGGATTCATTGTCTTCCTCTGAATGTCTGGTGTTGCGATGTGCTTTGGCTGACCTTAGGCTACAAGTTGCCTGCCAATACCGCAGTGCAATCTGCCAAAATGTTAGTTCCGTGAAAGTAATGTCTATTTCTCGGAAAGGAAGAAGATCGGGGACATGAGGGTCGAGAGGAAATGCGCCACATTCCTGATGGCTGCCGCTACTGTTGCGAGCGTTGTAACTGGTTTGCCTCACGCTGTGGCGAATGATTGGCCATCACTGCAGGCGACGAGTACTACTCCCGTTAAGGACAATCGAATTGCTGCCTTGTGGCAGGTGATAACCCCTGCCAGTAGAGAGGGTGCATCTCGGGTTCGCAGGGAATGTACCGCGAGTTATGTAGGGGATGGGTTTTGGCTTACTGCGCACCATTGTGTATCCCAGAATCCGTCGATGGACGGTTACTTAGAGCAGTTTGATGGGCAGCAGGCAGGGATCGCCGGAATCTACACATTGTCGGATACGGATGACGTTGCTCTGATTGAGGTGGGGCCGGGAATTGATGCGGATACTTTTGAAGTAGCGCAGGATCCGCTCGACATAGGCCAGCAGGCAACACTGACGGGGTACGGAGAGACCCACGACTATGCGTCGTCTGCCACCACAACGATTGTCGCTCATCGTGACGAGATAGATTTCGGATCCGCAGTCTATACCGATCTGTTCGAAGCGCTGTCTGCAACCGCATCACGATCGTGCAGTGGTGACTCGGGGGGACCTGTTTATATCGGGTCAACCATCTATGCAATCCATACGGGAGGGGGTTACAACCCGTCCTGCGTCGACGGAAAAGACATGCTGATGTGGCACACCAATATTGCATCCAGGGCTGACTGGATCAACAGCACTATGAAATTGAATGCTGGGTTAACTGCAGCGGAGGAGTATAAGGCTGCTACCGGGCTCAATGCTGCCCTCACTGGACGAACCGGTATCGAGTGATGTTGGTCAGGGGTAGGATAGGCCCCCTCACAGTCCGTTGAGTAGCAGTCGCTTCAGTTCGTAGAACCTTCAGCAAAACAGTGGCGTCGGGGAAACGGTGGTTCTAACCGGCGTGTATGACGGCGACAGCGGTTTTGGAAGCTACCATGCTCCGTCGTTTGGCTACGGTAGCTATCCGGGGCGAAAGTACACGATTTCGAAGCAGCCATTTTCCCGTGGGGTCAGACAAAAGAAAAGGTTCTTCGAAGTGAAGCAGCGTCCGGTGCGGACAAGCCCCAGCGTGTGGCGTTGCCGGTGCGGTTGGAGCGGCTTGCCCGGGCAGCGTCGGACCGCCA
>NZ_KV787077.1:0-22210 GCF_001806995.1 Corynebacterium sp. HMSC11D10 | reverse complement strand
CCGTAGAGCAAGCTCGGCAGCGTCGCATCATCTAGTGTGTCCCGTATGACTTTCATCGAGCTGCATACTGGGCCCTGGCGCGCCAGTACCTGCTTACTGGGGCTCAGCGGCCCGCATGACGCGCCAGTTGGCTTGGCCAGCCTGACCTGGCGCCATAACGGCTCGCTGCGTACCGGCGACGATTTGGACCGCCCTCAAGGGCAGATGTTCATCGAGGCAGATGCGTTGCCCGCCCGCCAGCAAATCGCCGAACCTGAGGCGTTTCCGCTGCGTACCGTGACCACTCGAACCGCCGGCGAGGCGTACGTGTTCATCGGTGAAATGTTCGGCCGCAAAGGAGAAATTGAGACGCTCACGCCGTGTGTCGCAGCGCAGATGACGCTTGCCACGGACGCTGAACTTGCGATGACGCTCAACCCTGACTTCGAGTACGCCATCATTGCCTGCGACGGCGATATCGAGGTCAACCGCTCCTCGGTGGTCTCTCACTCCCACATGCTCATTGGTCCGGGTGAGCGCACGCTCGGTTTGGAGAACCGTTCCGAGCATTTCACCCACGTGCTGGTGTTGGGTGGTCTTCCCGAGTAACACGAACCGGGGAGATCTTGCCCACATATAGGCCACTTACCGTGCAGACATGCGGTAACAGCGCAATAATCGGATAGTGCTATATATTCTGATTGCTGTCTTGGCCGTCGCTGCCGTCGGCTACTTCATTTACAAAAAAGTCCACGCCGCCTCCGCCATTTTCGCAGTCGGTGTGCTGCTGCTCATGATCGCCGCCGCAACCGGCCGCATCGACTACGCCTCAACCGAGTTCGAATCTTCCGGCAACGCGTTCTACGACGAGTTGCTCATCATCGAGGCCCTGTTCAAGTCCCGTTTCGCCGGCACCGGCATGGCAATTATGGTGCTGTTCGGTTTCGTCGGCTACATGCGCCACATCGGCGCCGACGCAAAGACCGTAGTGGCACTGTCTAGCCCGCTGCGTCGCTTCAACGGCTCCTATTGGCTCGTACCCATCGGCTACTTGGTGGCGACGCTGCTGTCGTTCGTGGTGCCCTCTGCCAGTGCGTTGGCGCTGTTGCTCGTGGCCACGCTCATGCCGGCGTTGATCGCTGCGGGGCTGACTCCGCTGACGGTGGGTGCGATCGTCGCTACGGCCTCCACTATTGCCCCGTCCCCGCTGGAGGCGGGCCTGATTCAGGCCGCTGACCTGACCGGCATGACGGTCACCGAGTTCACCTTCGGCAACGTGGCTAAGGCCACCATCCCGGGCCTGATCGTCATCGCGTTTGTGCACATGTGGTGGCAGCACCGCTGCGACAAGAAGGACCTGGTCAAAGCCGGTGCCGCCGCAGGCGAGGCCGACCTGGAGGCCGCGAAGCACGAAGAGTCCGACCGCCGCATCCACGAAGCCATGGAGCGCGCCGAGGGCCTGCCGGGCTTCTACGCCATCTTGCCGCTGATGCCGCTGCTGCTGATCATCGTCTCCGCAATCCTGAACCGCCTGGACATCGTCGGTTTCGAGGCCGGCATTCTCCCCGTGACCGTCGTGTCGCTCATGCTGACCATGATCATCGAGGCCATCCGCCTGCGCGACGTGAACTACGCCGCGGATTCCCTCCAGGACTTCTTCAAAGGCCTCGGCGAGGGCGCCGCAGGCGTGGTGTCCCTCATCGTCGCCGCCGCCATCCTGGTGGAAGGCATCACCCAGATGGGCGTTATCGAGGGCCTGACCAGCCTCGCCCAGGCGTCCTCGGGTGCTGCGATCCTGATGGTGCTGGTGTTCGTCATCGCCACCTCTGTCATGGCAATGCTCACCGGCTCCGGCGTGGCCCCGTACTTCGCGTTCTCCGAAATGGTGCCGGGCATCGCCGCAGACTCCGCCGTGTCCGCCCCGCAGATGCTCACCTCCATTTGGGCCGCCTCCAACACCATGCGCCAGGCTTCCCCGGTCAACGCTGCGGTGCTCATCGTCGCTGGCGCACTGAACGTGAACCCGGTTGACGTGGTGCGCCGCACCCTCGTGCCGTTGGCAGCGGGCATGGTCACGTCGGTGGTGTGCGCGCTGTTGTTCGTCGTGTAGCAAAAGTCCGTATTGTGACCGGTATGACTGTCTCAGTGCTGATCACCGTCGAAGACTCTTCGCCGGAAATCTCACGTTGCTTCAACGTTGACCCCGACATGACGCTCGGCGCGCTCGCCGAGGTCATCGACGCATCCCTCGGGTTCTCCGGCGCGTCCTCGCACCTGTTCGTGGGCAAGCACGGCACGCAACGCGAGGTGTACGCCGAAAGCCCCGGTGCGGGTGAGCAGCACGAAGACACCATCACGGTCGCTGAGATGGAGCCGATGACCTACATTTACGACGCGGCGGCCGACTGGTCCATCCACGTCGAAGTCCTCGGCCCCTCCCACATCGATGCGCCAACGCCGATGCTTGTCGACGCCGCCGGCCCCGACGTCATCGAAGCCTGCAACGGCCCCGCCATGATGACCGAGTTCCGCCGCCAGGCCCGCCTGCTCGCCGCCGGTATCGAACCCGACGTGGACACCGTCACCTTGCTGTTTAGCTTCCTGCCGGTCATGCCGCCGGAGCGCATGCTGGACCGGCTGACCTTCGCCGACCCGGTCACGGTCGCCTCCCGCATGGCCAACGTCGCCGAGGAGCAGTTTTTCGACGAGATGGCCGCCGCCGAATCCGAGGGTCTAGGCCTGGCGGAGCGCTTTGACAACTTCATCAACTCCCAGCCCGGCCTGCGCGAAATCCTGGACGTGGACCCCCACCCGGAGCGCAACCCGGCGATGATCTCGGCCGTGACCGACTTCTTCAACTCCGTCCTCGGCGAAGGCACCGATTTCCCCGAACTCGCCGAACTGGCCAGCCTGCCCGGCTTCGCCGGCCTGCCAGGGCTCGAAGGGCTCGAAGGGCTTCTCGACGACACCGATGACCTCGAAGCCCCCAACTCCCTGACCTTGGTGTTCGGCGACCTGATCAGCCTGTTCATCGCCAGCGTGCCCTACAACGTGGGCGAGCTAACCCCCGAGGTATCCCGCGAGATCCGCGAGATCACAGCGCTGCCGTTCCCGGGTACCGTCGTCGATTTTCTTCTCGACGCCGGCCTGTTAAAGAAGCGCCACGAAATCCTCACCCCCACCAAAGCGGGCCTGACCTTCCTCAGCAGCGACGACGCCGTCGCCGCCAACGCCGACAACCTGCGCCGCTTCTTCGAATCCGTCATGGGCGCAGACCTGTGGCGCGCCACCGTCGACTGGTTCATCGGCGAGCCCCAGCCCAACCCCGACATCGACGACTACATCCCGTGGCTTTACGGCTTCTGCGTCGTCGAAGAGTACGAACCGGGCCGCTCCGGGCTTTCCGACGAAGGCCGCGCCATGATGCACCTCCACCGCGCCTACTACGAAGGCTAGGTCTAGACCCCGCCCGGTTGGCCCCGCCCGGTTAACTCAGGCGAGCACCAGGTAGAGCCCCACCACGGCAATGCCCAGCATCATCGCGGTGAGAATGGCGATGGGGGCGGTGTTCGGGGCGCTGCGCTCGTCGGCAAGAGCAAATGCGTCGCGCCTGTACAGCCGGCGGTTCAGCAGCCCGATCGCCACCGCGCCGAGCGTGAGCGCACACACCGCGAACACGATCAGCTCCGGGTAGGCATCCGCCCAGCGCAACAGCGTCGCCGCACACACCAGCATGGCCAGGCCGGTGCGCGTCCAACTCATCGCGGTGCGCTCCGGCTGCAGACCGGGGTCCGCAACGACGATGCTCACAGCAGGCTCACCCCGACCACCACTGCGGCGACGAACACACCGATGCCCAGAATCGGCACGATCGCCGGCGCCGGGATTGGTTTGCCGTGGCGCAAGGCGCGTTCGATCCGTACCCAACGCACCGCAGCACCTGCAGAAATAGCCATTGAGATCACGATGATGGTGGCGGCGGCGATGGAGCGCACGGTGTCGTCGATACGCGGAAGCTCAAACGCCTCCAACGCAATCCCGCCCGCCAAAAACGCGAGCGCAGTACGCGTCCACGCGAGGAATGTGCGCTCGTTAGCCAAGGTGAAACGCGGATCCGGCTCGTTGCCATCCGGAAACACCCGCCGGGTAAACCAACCACGCTCACTCATGCGCTCAACCCTAGCGCCGCATACACCGTCAGGAGAACCACCCCAACCGCAGCGATCACCCACAAAACCGTGTTTCTTTGCGACGACACCCTCGCCCACACCGCCCCCAACAACGCACCCGCCGCGTTGCAGATGACATCGTCCGTATCGCTATACCCCCACCCGCCCAGATACTGCGCCGTCTCGATGCCCAGGCTGAACAGCGTGCCTGCCGCGAGCGCCCTCACGATCGAGCCCCGATACGCCACAAACCCCACCGGAATGAACAGCGCAATGTTGCCAAACAAGTTCAGCCACGGACCCCACCACACCCGCGCATACGTGAACGTCTGCAACGGATTCAGCCGGATCTGACTGATCTGGTGCGACTCCGCCGCCCACACTCCCGGGATCGACACGAACGCCTTACCCACCGTAAACGCAAGCACGACAACGACAGTCACCACTGCCGCGGCGACCGTTGCCGGTCTACTTCTGGTCGTATTCACCCGCCCCACGGTAGACGCACGTTAGGCTGGCGACCATGAATAGCACCTTGCTGGTTACTGACAATGGCCCCCAGATCGTGGAAACCCGCGACGAATACGCCGGCGAAGGCAACACGCTGATCAACGTCTCGCACTCGTCGCTGAACTACAAAGACGCAATGGCACTGTCCGGCAACCGCGGTGTCCTGCGCGAACTGCCGCGCGTCCCCGGCATCGACGCGGTGGGCACCCTCGAAGACGGCACGCTGGTCACGGTGAACGGCCGCGGGCTGGGGGAGCGCCGTCACGGTGGCTACACCCCGCGCGTGCGTATCGACGACACCCACATCACCCGCGTCCCATCCCGCTTCACCGCCGAGGACGCCGCCGCCATCGGCACCGCCGGCTACACCGCAGCGCTCTCCGTCGCGGCGTTCGAGCGCGCCTCCTACTCCGTGGACGGACCCATCCTGGTCACCGGAGCGACCGGCGGCGTCGGTTCCATCGCCGTGTCTCTGCTCGCGGAGCGCGGCCACGAGGTCTGGGCGCTCACCGGGCGTATCGACGAACACAGCACCTGGCTGCGCGAACTCGGCGCCACCGAAATCTTCGACCGCGCCGACTTCACCGGCAAAGGCAAACCGCTGCAGAAGGCGCGCCTCGGCGGCGTGATCGACACCGTCGGCTCCGACATCCTGGCCAACGCGCTGACCCAACTGCGCTGGGGCGGCGTCGCCACCGCATGCGGCATGGCCGCCGGCAACGACCTGCCCGCCTCCGTCCTGCCGTTCATCCTGCGCGGTGTCCAACTGATCGGTGTGAACTCCGTCGACACCCCCAACGACCTTCGCGACGAAGCCTGGTCACTCCTCGACACCTCCCTCAACACAAACGCCATCCGCACCGAAACAATCGGATTGGATGGCGTCATCGAAGCCGGCCAGGCCCTGTTGGAGGGCCGGGGCGGTGGAAGGGTCGTCGTTAAGCTGTAGGCTCCTGCGGCACCGGACCAGCCGAAATCTGCCGGTAGCCGTACGCCAACGCGAGCATCGTCGCCGGCAGGGTCACAATCAACCCAAGCCCAAACGGGATCGCACCAATGAGGTTGATCAAACCAGCCAACACCGCGAAGCCCAACAGACGGCCATAATTACGCGCACCCGCCTTGAAACCACCGGTGAACGCCTGGCCAAACGTGCCATTGTTGTCACCCGCGAACCACGGCTGCAGCATAAACAGCGGGCTGATCAGCAGCATCACCAACAAACCAATGCCGAATGCCGCCATCACCGGGCCCATCACCGCAAAGAACGTCTCCGGGTCATCCATGATCGCCTCCGGGTTCTCCGGGATCATCGTCGGATCGATCGCCGAAAACGCACCAATGCCCAGCGCCGTCAGCAGCACCGTCATGCCAAGCATGGCGATGACCGACAACAACACCGACATGCCCAGCGTCTTACCAAACGTCGGCGACTTCACATCCCCGAAACTCAGGTTGCGCGCCAACGTCGCCTGCAACGCCGCACCAATCATCCACGGGCCGAACACCGTCGTGCCGCCCACCTGAATCCAGGTGCCCACCGTCGGCACAAACTGCACCGCCACGCTCAGCAGCAGGTACACCACGCCAAGCGGCAACCACAGCTTCGGGTTGCCAAACACGGTCTTGAAGCCCCAGCCGATCGCCTCCAAAATGTTCAGCTTGCCGGTGCCCTTCACATGCGACCAGCCGTTATTCGCCGGGTCGTTAATCGGGTGCGGGCTCACACCATCGCCCGGAACGTTGTCCGTCAACTGCTGGCCATGGAACCGCAACGCCGTGTTGCCCGCCATCGACGCCGCCGAATTGACCTCAAACGCGCTGTAGTCGCTGTAGCCGTTTTGGTAGTTGCCGGCTTGGTCGGCGTAGTTGCCGGCGTCGGCGGGGTCGGCGTAACTGTCGTAGCTCGGGTAACCCCCGTCGTTCTCCGGGTGGCTTCCTTGCGGATGCTGCGGATACGGCTCGAAGCCGTCATTGTTCGGAGTGGACATTGATGTTTTCCTTCATCGGATAGGTATCAGTTTTGCCCAGCCGAGTTTAACAACCCTGCGCGGTGGGACGCCGGGCCGGAACGTTGGCGCTGCCCGGGCCGCCTCCTGACAAACTTTGCAAAATCTGTCAGGAACGTTTTCTGACCTGCACGTTTACCGGCGCCTGACAGATTCCGCCGTGATCTGTCAGCCGGACGGGGCGGTGGGGGCGGTGGGGCCGGGCCCGCGGGTCGGGGTGAGGCGGCGGGGCGCCCGGGGTGAGGCAGGCCGGGCATTTTGGGCATCACCGGCAAAATAGTTCCCGGGCGGGGAACTTTCTTCGTCCGGCGGGCTAAGAAAATTCACTACGCCCAGGACAGATCGGGCAGGGCACAAAAAAGTTCCCCGGTTCGACCGAATCCGGGGAACTTTTTTGGGAAGGGTATGAGAAAGGGTAGGGCAGCAGAACCCGAGCAGAACCCGAGCAGAACCCCTACTTGACCACGAGGTTGACCATGCGGCCAGGGATCGCGATCACCTTGACTACGGTCTTGCCGTCCACCAAGGCGGCGACGCGGTCGTCGGCAAGGGCGGCGGCTTCGAGGTCGTCCTTAGAGGCGTCGGTGGCCACGTCGATGCGGGCCTTGACTTTGCCGTTGATTTGGACGGGGACCTCGACGGTGTCGTCGGTAAGCCATTGCTCGTCGAACTCGGGGAACGGCTCGAACGTGATGGTCTCGGGGTGGCCCAAACGGGACCAGAGTTCTTCGGCGATGTGCGGGGCCAGCGGCGAGACCATCTGTACCAGCGGCTCGACGGCGTCGCGAGGGGCGCCGGACGGGTAGGTCTTGGTCAGGTAGTTGACGTACTCGATGAGTTTCGCGGCGACGGTGTTGTCGCGAAGGTGGGCGTAGTCGTCGCGTACGCCGGCGATGGTGCGGTGGAGGGCTTTGAGGTCGTCTTCCGTCAACGAAGCGTCCACCACGGTGACCTCGCCGGTGGCCTCATCCACGACCAGGCGCCAGAGGCGCTGCAGGAAGCGTTGTGCGCCGACGACGTCCTTGGTTGCCCACGGGCGGGAGGTGTCGAGCGGGCCCATGGACATTTCGTAAACGCGCAGGGTGTCAGCGCCGTAGTCCTCGACAACCTCGTCGGGTGCGACAGAGTTCTTCAGGGACTTGCCCATCTTGCCGTACTCGCGGTTGACCTCTTCGCCCTGGTAGAAGAACTTGCCGTCCTTCTCCTCGACCTCGGCCGCGGGGACGTAGACGCCGCGGGAGTCGGTGTAGGCGTAGGCCTGGATGTAGCCCTGGTTGAACAGGCGGCGGTAGGGCTCCTTGGAGGTGACAAAGCCGAGGTCGTAAAGCACCTTGTGCCAGAAGCGCGCGTAGAGCAGGTGCAGCACGGCGTGTTCGACGCCGCCGACGTACAGGTCAACGCCGCCGGGGTCGTTGGCGCCGTGCTCCTCGGGGCGCGGGCCGGTCCAGTAGCGCTCGTTCTCAATGTCCACCAGCGCATCCGTGTTGGTCGGGTCGATGTAGCGCAGTTGGTACCAGGACGAGCCGGCCCACTGTGGCATGACGTTGGTGTCGCGCCAGTACTTCTGCTTGCCGTGGCCGAGGTCCAGTTCGACTTCGACCCAGTCGGTGGCCTTGGCCAGCGGCGGGGCGGGTTCGGAGTCGGCGTCTTCGGGGTCGAAGGCGACGGGGTTGTAGTCCTCTACCTGCGGCAATTCGACCGGCAGCATGTCCTCGGGCAGGCCGTGCGCCTGGCCGTTTTCGTCGTACACGATGGGGAATGGCTCGCCCCAGTAGCGCTGGCGGGCGAACAGCCAGTCGCGCAGTTTGTACTGGATTTTCTCGGAGCCCTTTTGCTTATCGACGACCCACCCAAGGGCCGCTTCAATCGCCTCATCCTTACCCATACCGTTGAGGTCCAGGCCGGAATCGTTGGCGGAGTTGATGTGGGTGGCGTCGCCGGTGAAGGCGGCTTCGGACACGTCGCCGTCGAGAACAGGCGTAATCGGCAGGCCGAAGACGGTGGCGAACTCGTAGTCGCGCTCGTCGTGGGCCGGGACCGCCATGATGGCGCCGGTGCCGTAGCCGGTGAGCACGTAGTCGGCGATGAAGATCGGGACCTGCTCGCCGTTGACCGGGTTGACCGCGTAGGTGCCCAGAAACACGCCGGTCTTTTCCTTGTTTTCCTGGCGTTCCACATCAGACTTGGCGGCGATGGAGCGCAGGTACGCGTCGACGGCTTCGCGCGGGGTGGCTTCGCCGTTGGTCCAGCGGGTGTCGACGTCGGTGGGGTAGGAGTCGGCCACGAGGTCGTCGACAAGCGAATGCTCGGGCGCGAGCACCACGTAGGACGCGCCGAACAGGGTGTCGGGGCGGGTGGTGAAGACGGTGATGTCGCCGGCGGGCGATTCGAACACGACCTCTGCGCCGCGGGAGCGGCCGATCCAGTTGCGCTGCATGCTCTTGACCTTTTCCGGCCATTCGAGCAGGTCAAGGTCGTCGAGCAGACGGTCGGAGTAGTCCGTGATGCGCATCATCCACTGGCGCAGGCGCTTACGGAAGACCGGGTAGTTGCCGCGCTCGGAACGGCCCTCGGCGGTGACTTCCTCATTCGCCAGCACGGTGCCCAGGCCCGGGCACCAGTTGACCATGGAGTCGGAGAGGTAGACGAGGCGGAACTCGTCGATAGCCTTGTGCTTCTCCTCGGTGGTCAGGTCGCGGAAGTTGCGGCCGTCCTTGGTCTGGCGAGCGCCGGACATGAGGTCGCGCACGAGGTCCTCGATCGGGCGGGCCTTCTGCTGCTCCTCGTCGAACCAGGCGTTGTAGATCTGCAGGAAGATCCACTGCGTCCAGCGATAAAACTCCGGGTCCGTGGTGGCAACGGAGCGGCGCGGGTCGTGGCCCAGGCCCAGCATGGCCAGCTGGCGGCGCATGTTGGCAATGTTCGCCTCAGTGGTCGTGCGCGGGTGGGTGCCGGTCTGGATGGCGTACTGCTCTGCCGGCAGACCAAACGCGTCATAACCCAGTGTGTGCAGCACGTTCTTGCCCAGCATGCGGTTGTAGCGCGCGTACACATCCGTGGCGATGTAACTCAGCGGGTGGCCGACGTGCAGCCCCGCACCCGATGGGTAGGGGAACATGTCCTGAACGTTGAGTTTGTCCTTGGGCAGTTCGACCTGGTCTTGCGACGCTTGCGGAGCAAGATCACCAACCGGGTTGGGTGCGTAAAACGTCTGGTTGTCGCGCCAGTACGCCTGCCACTTCTTCTCGATCTCATTGGCCAGCTCGGCCGTATAGCGGTGCGGGGTCGCCTCAGTCATGGTTATGCAGTGTAGTGAACAGGCATTGTTTATCTGCGACCTCCGCCCCGAACGCCATTTCCCCAGGGAATTGTTTTCGGGGTCGTTTTTGGGATTTGAAAGATATAGAAAAGATATAGCGGGCTTGCGGACAGGCTTCTACAGCCATTTCCCCAGGTCAGCGAATTGTTCCGATATCTTTCACTATCTTTCGGAATTGTTTCGCGCACCGTTAAGCGCGAATCCAGCGGGTGCCACGCCCACGAGGGGGACCTTCCGGATCGATCTTTGCCCTACCGAAGCTTCGAAGGTGTCGCAGGATTCTGCCCGCCTCTGCAACGCTGACGCCGGTTTGATCGGCGATGTCGGCGGACCGGAGGGTTTCGCCGTCGAGAAGCTTTGCCTCGATCCATTCCTGAATACTGACCGTTGCCAGTTCGCCCGCCTGGCCCAAGTTGAGAAGTTTCCGAGCCTCGCCACTGAGTGTCCATTCGTTTGCGTCGGCTACGGAATCGAGGAGGCCGCGGTCCACAAGGTCGTCCATGAGCTCCCTAACTTCAAGCGATGTGAGCTGGGTTTTCTGCACTGCGGTCGTTGCCGTGATGAGCGCTGCGGAGTTGAGGTGCCACAACACAATCAAGGACGCCACACTATCGACGACAACCTCCCCGTAACGCTTCGACAGCCTCCTCAGCCCCTTGATGAAGTCCACGTCCGGTTTTTGTGCAGCCAGAATCACTTGGACGTTCACATCGGTTGCGATAACCTCCGGCTCACTGCGTCCGGTTCGGAGCATGGTTGCCCACATACGGTCAAAACCACGAGAGCTTTCTTCCGCCAAGCCCAGCGTGCGCATTGCCGCCATCAGCCGGTTGTTCCGCGGAACCGAGGACGTAGATAGGAGTTTGTCCCGGGTCACACCTGGCGGGAGTGGGCCAGGGGAGGTGACTTTAAGCGTTCGATTGGACTGCTCGACAACCACCGGGCCGGGCAGTCGCCAGTCGCGGTGAATGAATGCATTCGCAACAACTTCATCAACGGCCTGCTCGGGAAAACGGCTGATGGCAACCTCTTCACCGTCGTCAAACTGGACCCGTTCAATCTCAGTGTCACCGTTTTCGGTGATCAGTCGGCGAAGGCGGGGCAGTGCCAGCAGGACCGGGTCTGAAATCAACGTCGCCCGGGGTTCCTCACCCGGCAACGTCCGCCAAAGGTGGCGCACAACAACGTCCGTTGGCCCTGGACTGGCCAGGAGAATTTCGCCGGCACGTTTAAGTTTGCCGTCGTCACGCAAAAGCCCAAGTTCCCGCAACAGTCCCGTTGTGGTCTGAGGGACGGCAGCATCGAGGCCGCGTGTCCTGCGGTGTTGGCGGAGCATCCTGCGTGCCTCGTCAACTACCGCTAACGGCAAGTCGTCTATCGAGATATCGGCTGGTCCGTTTGAGTAGTCCGGGTTGCGACGTGCCGCGTCGATAGCGCGACGCTCCTCTTCCGTCATCTCCTTGCAGGAGAATTGGCCGTCTGCGGTGCGCTTCTTCGCGGCGCCGTCGCTACGCGTATACAACGCCCGCGCTTCAGGGACGTGAATAACAACGAGCCTTGCGCCCCACGCATCCAACGCCGTGACCTGGACGTTCATGTTGGGGTTCGTCTTGACGAAGATCCGGTGAGTGATCTTTTCTTCATCCAGTTTGGTACCCGTAAACGCTTCCCTCCCGGGAACCTTGTCGGCGACACCCACCACGATGTACCCCATGGCTGCTTCCCCGTTCGCCATGCAGACGGCCTCATCCACCAACTTGTCGACGAACCGCTCCCTCTCCGCCTGTCCTCCCCCTCGAGCGGCGGGGTCCTCCTTGAACTCCAAGATGAGCGACTCCTGCGAGTCCGCCGTTGCCCCGTCATTGATCGCCTGAAGCGCATCACGCACGTTTGGGAGAAGATCATCCCAGGCAGATTCTGTAACCATGGTGCGATTGTACATTTCCCCAGGGAATTGTTTTCGGAGCCGTTTTTGGGATTTGAAAGATATAGAAAAGATATAGCGGGCTTGCGGGGCAGGCATCTACAGACGTTTCCCCAGGTCAGCGAATTGTTCCGATATCTTTCTATATCTTTCGGAATTGTTTCCTGCGCATTTATTCGCCCCAAAATGTCCCTACATTACAAATTAATAACGACAACTGGCTATATTGATAGCTGTTCATAACTCCCCTCTAAGACTTGGAGCTCCCGTGAAGAAGATCGCCGCAGCCACCCTGGCAGCAACCATGACCCTTTCCCTCGGCGCTGTTCAGGCCAACGCCGCAACCAACGAGATGCGCGGCACGGGCGACGACCGCGTCTGCGTTCTGACCCTCGATGGCCAGAAGAACAAGATCGAGGTCGCACCGGCCAAGGTTGACGAAAAGGTCAAGGACATCCTCCCGGACAACAAGAACGGCCTGGTGCGCACCAGCGCTGACCTCGGCCAGGCTTTCGGCTCCTCCGACCAGGAGCTCATCAACGGCGCCAACAACCTCGAGGCCATCGACGCCTGCAAGAAGGGCGTGGACTACAAGACCGCCGATATGACCGCGGGCAAGAAGGCTGCCATCATCGGCTCCACCGTGCTCGCTGTGATCTTGGCAATCGCTGGTCTGGCATCGCCGTTCGTCGGCCCGATGATCCAGCAGTTCCTCCCGCGCTAATCTTTGCGACGACACCACGCGGCCGTTCCTCACCGAACGGCCGCTTTTTCGTTGCCCGGCGCCGATAGTTGGTGCGCCCCCAGTTGTCCGCAATGCGGAGTCCGCAACGCCCGTGACACCTACGGTGCCTGCAGTGCCCCGAACAGGGGTGACGAAATTCCCTTTCGGCGACCGTAATTGTCACCCGCCATACATGGGAATATCTTCATAAGTGGAATCTGTTTTTCCCCTGTCCAAGAATTGGAGTTTCTCTGTGAAGAAGATCGCCGCAGCCACCCTGGCAGCAACCATGGCCCTTTCCCTCGGCGCTGTTGACGCCAACGCTGCGTCCAACACGATGACCAAGGTCCAGGGCCGCAACGCCTGCAACATGACCTTTGACAAGCCGTCCAACATCGAATACACGAACGGTCTCAAGGACCCGGTCAAGGTTAAGAAGCTCCTGGACTCGGATAAGGCCAATAACCTTATCGACTCCGCCCAGACCTCCTCCAAGATTGGCGAGGCTTTCGGCTCCTCCGACGAGACCTCCGCCAATGACGCAAATAACCTCGCTGCACTCCGCGCTTGCGCCCAGGGCGAGACTTTCAAGTCCCAGCCGATCACTGACAGCGAGAAGGCCGGCATCATCGCAGGCACCGTCATCTCCGCTCTGGTCCTGATCGGTGGCGTTCTCGCCCCGGTCGTCGGCCCGATGATCCAGCAGTTCCTGCCGTTCTAATTTCGCCTTAGAACACCAAAGCCGCTCCGGCTACGACCGGAGCGGCTTTTTTTCGTTGGTACATACCAACGGTTGGCGCGAGCCCAATTGTCCGCAATGCGGAGTCCGCAACCCCCGTGCGGACCCTGCGCGCGTTACATAAACATCTGCCAGATGGCGACGCCCATGATGATCACGCCGAGGACGAACACGAAGATCGTTTCGGGTTTGTTGGCAAAGCGGCGGAAGGCCTTGGCGTTGCGGAAGAGCAGCATCGGCACGATGTACACCAGGAAGGTGATGAATACGCCGCCGACGACAGAGATCAGGTCCAGGATGGACGGGTTGACCACGGCTGCGATGACGGTGGTGACGAACACGAAGACGTAGATGCCCCAACGCATGGCTTGGGGACTGACGCGGTCGGCAAACTTCGGGGCGACGGCGCGCACGAGGTAGGTGGTGCCTTCCTCGGCACCCATGACGTGGCCGAAGTAGGACGACGCGATCGCACACAGGGCGACGATGGGGGAGAGCACCGCCAGGAACGGCGCGTGGGTTTCGTTGGCCAGGTAGGACAGGACCGGGATGTTCGCTTCGCGGGCGGCGTCCATGCCGTCGGCACCGAGTGCGAGGCTGCAGGACCAGACGAAGAACATGGTGAAGCCGACGAGCATGATCGCGGAGATGGCTTCGATCTTGGAGACGAGCTTTTCGGTGGCCTTCTCGTCGCCATCGAAACGCTTCTGCGCGTCGAGGGCCGCCTGGGAGATCGCCGGCATGTGGCTAAAGGAGAACACGAAGACCGGCAGGATCAGCAGCAGCGCCTGCCAGGTTGGGGTGTCGGACTGGTAGGAGCGGAAGCTGGCCAGGTCCCACTGGGGGATGAGGTAGATGGACACGGCCGCGAGCGCGATGATCAGCGGGTAGACCAGGATGTTGGCAAACGCCAGGGTCGCCTTCTTACCCATTGCGTAGGCGCCGGTGAGCACACCCACGCACAGCGCCGCCAGGACCCAACGCGGCAGCTGCGGCCCGCCCAATTGGTTGACCAGGAAGCTGTCCATCGTGTTGGTGATACTCACGCCGTAGATCAACACGATGGGGTAGATGGACAGCCAGTACATCAGGCCCGTCATCAAGCCACGGGTGCGGCCGGACAGGGCGGTAACCACCTGCAGGACGTCGAGGCCCTTCACCGGCGATGCCGACACGATGCGCGAGTACGTGCGGTGCGACATGAACACCATCGGGAACGCCAGCAGGGAGATGAAGATGAGGGGGAGGATGCCGAACGAGCCGGCGTCGATAGGCAGGAACAGGATGCCCGCACCGACTGCGGTACCGAACAGGGTGATCGCCCAGGACAGGGTGCTGCCGTCGGGCGCGTCAGCGGCACGTTCGGCCTTGATTTGCCGCATGTCCGCATCTGTCAGATGGTCTAAGTTAAATTCACGCGCTGGTGTGGTCAATGTCGCCTTCCTCGCTAGGGGGTGTCATACGCCACACGGATCATAGACCACGCCTTTGCTTATCGACGAAAAACGCCCGCGGCCCCAAACCTCGGGGACGCGGGCGTACATGCCGTTTACCGCTTATGCGCGGGGGAGGACTGCCAGCGGGGACACGTCGATGTGCGTGGCAAGGCCACGGTCCTCATCGCGGAACCACGCGCGAATCTGGTCGAACAGGTTCATCATGCGGGTTCACCTCCTTTCAAAGCGTGAAGGTTGTTCACCTTCCGTTCATCTTGAGGCAACCCTAGGCCGGGCCAAATAGTTTGTCAACACCAACGATTGGCCCGAGCGAATAATCCCTGCATACACACTAAAAATCAATGTGACGCATGTGACTAGAGGAACGGATACGGGTCCCATCCGGTGAAGTACTCGATGCGCTCGCGGGCGATCAGCAGAATCGCCGCAACCACCGCCACCAGCACCATAGCTAGGAACACCCAGCCGATCACCCGGCGCGCACCCACGGGTGCCGTGCCGTCCTCCTCAGGCGACAGGAAGTGGATGCTCAACGAGAACAACGCCGGCAGGCCAGCGCCGAGCAGCAAGCCGGTGCCGAGCACCATCAACAGAGACTTCAGAATTTCAAGCATGACCTATACCTCTTTACTGGTGGTCCAGGCCGCGGGTCGTATCCACGATGTGGGCGGGTTCGCCGCGGTGGGGGGTGGTGGGTTCGTCGATAAGCGAATCGCTCTCCCAGTCATCGTTGACATTGTCGCGGTGCACCGGCTCGCGCTGCGCCACGATGAACATGTAACCGCCGCAGATCACAAGCACCACTGCCAACATGATGCCGCCCCACACGAGGTCGCCGCCAAAGTCCGAGACCCAACGGGCCGCCCACCAGGTGACAAACGCGACGAACGCGGCGATCGGCAGGGTGGTGATCCACGCGATGGCCATGCGGCCGGCAACGCCCCAACGCACCTCGCCCTTCGGGCCCGTCAGGCCGGAGCCCATGATGGAACCGGTGGCGACGTGGGTCGTCGACAAGGCCATGCCCAAGTGCGACGACGTCAGAATGATCGCCGCCGACGACGTCTCCGCAGCCATACCCTGCGGCGGGTGAATCTCCACCAGACCCTTGCCCAGGGTGCGGATCACGCGGAAACCACCCGAGTAGGTGCCAATCGCGATGGCGAGCGCACAGGACGCCTGGATCCAAAACGGCATCGTGTGATCCGAATCAAACTGACCCGCGGCCACCATAGCCAGGAAGATCACACCCATCGTCTTCTGAGCATCCGACGTACCGTGCGCCAACGCCACCAGCGACGCCGTACCAATCTGGCCCCAACGGAAGTAATTGTCGCGGTGCTCCTTCTCCGCATTCGACGTCAGGCGGTACACCAGCCAGGTGCCAATCATTGCGACGAGACCAGCCACGAACGGCGCAAACAACGCCGGCAGGATGATCTTGTGCAGCACGCCGCCCCATACAACGCCCTGCCAGCCAATCGCCGCGATCGCCGCGCCAATCAGACCGCCGAACAGCGCGTGTGACGACGACGACGGGATGCCGTACAGCCACGTAAACAAATTCCACAGAATGGCGCCCGTCAGGCCCGCGAACACGACCAGCAGGAGCCGCTCCGATTCAACCGTGTCGCTGAGGTCAAACACGTCTAGCTTCACAATGCCGTTGGCCACGGTCTTGGCCACCGCCACCGACAAGAACGCGCCGATGAGGTTCAAAATGCCAGCCAACGCCACAGCCGTCTTCGGCTTCAACGCGCCAGTAGCAATCGACGTCGCCATCGCATTCGCGGTGTCATGGAAGCCGTTCGTGAAATCAAAAAACAGCGCCACAACAATAATTAGGACGAGGAGGATAGTGATGCTCACATCCTGGCATTATGCGCCCTAATTAGCACTTAAGAAACTTACGGTCGCGCCATTAACCTCCCGTTTACCAACCCCTTTGGTGCTACTTTGCTTTACCTGGGGGTTTCCGGTCTACGGCACCTAGCGTTCACCTTCTGGGGGTAGTTAGCCAGCCACGATGTTCCACACAGTGACACCCATGATCACCAACCCCACCACGAGCACAAAGATCGTGTCCGGGCGACGCGCGTAGTGCTTAAACGCCACCGCCTTATGGAACAGCAACACCGGCATGATGTAGACCAAGAACGCAACGAAAATGCCGCCGACCACCGAAATCATGTCCAGAATCGACGGGTTCGCCACCGCCACCAACACCGCGGTGACAAAGACGAAGATGTTGACGGACCAGCGCAGGGTGGTCGTCGATACGCGAGACGCAAAGCCCGGCGCGACCACGCGCACGAGATAGCCGGTGCCCTCCTCCGTCCCCAGGAGGTGACCGAAGTACGACGTGACAATCGCAGCGATGGCAATGATCGGGCTCATCCACGCCATGAACGGCGTATCCGTCTCATTGGCCAGATACGACAGCACCGGCACATTCTGCTCGCGCGCCGCATCCATACCCTCCGCGCCGAGCGACAGCGCGCACGACCACACGAAAAACATAGTGAACGCCACCAGCATCAGCGCCGTGACCAACTCCACCTTGGACACCTCACGCTCGACAGCCTCAACGTCGCCGTCCTTCTTCTTCTGCACATCCAACGCGAACTGGCTCAACGCCGCCATGTGGCTGAACGAAAACACCAACACCGGCAGAATCAACAGCAGGCCCTGCCACACCGGAACATCCGACTCGTAGCCACGGAAACTGGCAAAGTCCCACCGCGGAATCAGATACAACGACACCGCCGCAAGCGCAATGATCAGCGGATACACCAGTGCATTCGCGATCCACAGCGTGATCTTCTTGCCCAACGCGTAGGCACCCGTCATGATGCCCACCGACACCGTGGCCAGCACCCACCGGTCCACCTGCGCGCCACCCAACTGATTGACGATGAAACTGTCCAGCGTGTTCGTAATCGAAATGCCGTAAATCAACACAGTGGGATAAATCCCCAACCAATACAGCACCGCCGACGCAAACCCCCGCTTGCGGCCCGTCAGCGCCGTAATCACCTGCAGCACATCCAGGCCCTTCACTGGCGACGCCGCCACAATGCGCGCATACGTCCGATGCGAGAAAAACACCATCGGAGCAATAAGCAGCGTAGCGACGACCAACGGCCAGAACCCGAAACTCCCCGCATTAATCGGCAAGAACAGGATGCCCGCACCCACGCCGGTACCGAAGAGCGTGATCACCCAACGCATAAACGAACCGTCTGGTTCGTCGCCCTCACGCTGCTCCTTGATCTGGTCGATATCCGCGTCGGTGAGGTTCTCCGCGTCGAACTCGTCACGCGCGAGTTCCAGGTGTTCATCGCTGTACTGCTCCGGCAGCTCCGGTTTTGTCATAAAGAATTACGGTACAGGCGCCTCCGGCACGCTGCGTGTTTTTGTGCGGTGGGGTTGTCGGTGGTTCGTGCGGAACGCCAAGGTGAGTCGGGGGCGTTACGTTCATATGCAGGGCTCGATATGCGTAAGTGCCGGTCAGAGCATTTTCCGAAATTTCGGCCGATTTTCCCAGAAACGCCGTGACCAGGGGTTACGCATATCGAGACCTGCATATGAAGCCTGGAGGGGCAGCGTGAGAGCCGAAACGGAAACTGGTAACGACGCAACCGCGGCCGGCGCTAGGTTCGGCGGCCGGCGCGGTCGGCGAACTCGTCGAGAAGTTCGAGCACGTCGGGGGAGCGCCACCCGCGTTGGCGCTTATCTAACTGCGCGGACACGGCGATCCCGTCGGCTTCCAGGCGCTCGAGTGCGTTGCGGGCGGTCTCCGCTGACACGCTGAACTCTGCGGACACGGCGGCGGTTGTCAGTACGGGGCGCTGCACGAGGAGGTCGAGGACTCGCCAGGCGAGGGCATCAGCACGTGCGGTGAGCAGGCCGTTCCACTCGTTGCGGATCTGCGTGAGCTCTTCTGCCAACCGCGCTCCGCGCCGTGCGGCTTCGATCGATGCCCGGGCGAACAGTTGGACGATGCCATCGACATCACCAGCGCGGTACGCGTCCAGTGCTGCGAAATATCGTGTGGTGTCGGTGAGGAGGCTGGCAGAGATGGGCAGTGCGGTGGTCGTCGCTAAGCAACGGCTCCGCATTAACACGTGGACGAGCGCTCGCCCTGTGCGGCCGTTGCCGTCGGCGAACGGGTGGATCGTTTCAAACTGCGCGTGCGCAATCGCCGCCTGCGCCAGCGCCGGCATGTCGTCGCGCTGCATGAACGCGCCGAGATCCTTCATCAACGCCTCGAGGTGGCGGTGGTGCGGCGGAACAAACAGAGCGCCGGCGGGGGAGTGGTCGCTACCGCCGACCCAAACCTGCTGGTCACGCAGCCGCCCTGCGATGTTCGGCGAAGACTGCCCCAGCAGAATCCGGTGCATCTCCACGATCCCTTGGACGTCCGCCCGCGCGTTCTCCACCGCCGCCGCCATCTGCCGTGTGTTGGCCACGATGAGGTTCGCGTTGGCGCTGCCTCGTCCAGTCACCTCGGCTTCCAGCACTTTCCTTGCCGACGACGTCAGCTTCTCAATCCGACTCGACGCCACCGACTCGCTCCGCAACAACAACGGCGTAAACGGTACGACCCGGTGGGCCTCGGTGGCGTCGAAACGAACCGTCTCAATCGTTGCTGCGTCCAGGATCGTCTGCGTCTCCTGCGACAGTGCAACGCGTTCGTTGGCAATGCGTGGCACCACGGCCGCTGCGTATTGACGCGGCGCATTCCGAATCGCCCGTCGCGAGTACCCAGCAGGCGACGGTGTCCACGGCAGCGTCTCGCTATCAACGTTGGGCCAAGTCATGATTTTGAAACTACCACCAAACTTACGCCCCTAAGTTTGGTGGTTTTCGCGGACCGCCAAAGTTTCGGTGGCCTTACCGACGTGCCCGTTTCCGTGGCCTCGCCGAACCGCCCGTTTCCGTTCATATGCAGGGCTCGATATGCGTAAGTGCCGGTCAGAGCATTTTCCGAAATTTCGGCCGATTTTCCCAGAAACGCCGTGACCAGGGGTTACGCATATCGAGACCTGCACATGAAGCCTGGAGAGGCAGCACGGGAGCCGGTACGCTCGGCCCCATGACTCAGCCAACCCGCAGCGCATCGCTTCACGACGACACCACCACCGACCGCCTCACCCAATCCGCCATCGCCGGCGCCCTGATCGCGGTACCCGACTACGTCCGTTCCACCCCGGGTCGCATCTTCGCGTGGACGGCGATCCTCGGCGCGTACGCGGCGGCGGTGGCGGAGTTCGACACCGTCTACGAGGACACCGACCACGACGTCACCGCCAAGGTGGAAGAGAAGCCCGACACCACGAACCCGAAGGTCACGTGGGGGCTGCTCGCCGGTGGGATCGCGCTGAATGCGCTGGGCCTGCGCCTGCACGTTGTCGTCCAGACGAAACTCGCCCGCGCACTCGAGCGCCGGGGCGTGAAGAAGCCGCACACGTTGCTCGGCGCCGCATTTGCAGCGGTGATGTTCGCGGCGCTCGAGGGTGCCGCGCGGGTCAGCCTGCGCTAGCGCTGCCTATCGACGAACGCTCGCCCCACCAATAGCTCCCTCACCGGCTCCTTCTCACCGAAGACGTAGAACCGGGCAAGCAGGTCGGTGAAGTGCTCGGCGACTGACGGGTCCTTCTCATCGAAGGGGACCGTAAGGAGCAGGCTCGACCCCTCGCCGAGGAGGTAACTGTTCGCGGCGAAGATAGCGGTGCGCTTGTTGCCGTCTTCGAACGGCTGCGCGCGGGCAATCTCGAGAAACAGGTCGACCGCTGCGTCTTTACTGGTGTCGCTATTGAGCGCCTCGGTTATCAGCATGTCCAATGCCTGCTCCGACACCGCCGGCGGCTCGTGGCGACCGTAGCGGGTGCGCACGCCGATGCCCTGGTCGTCGGTACGCAAACTGCCCGGGTTGAGCGCGGCGCTTCGCGTCAGTGTGGCGTTGATGCGCCGCAGGTAGGCGGCACTGATCGGGGTACCGGTGTTGCTGAGGATGAACTCGCCGGCTGCCTTGAGATCCTCGAGCAGGGCGAGGTCACCGCGGCCGCGCACGCCGGTGGTGTCACCGGTTTTGAGGAAACGACCCGTGGCGGGCCTGCTAGTGGAGAGGTTGTCGAAGACGACACCCGCGGTGAAGATGACCTCGAGAAGTTGGCCGACGTTCATGGGGCCTCCCGGTTCCGGCGGTTGGGGTTGATGGGATCGAGTGTAGGGGACTGGCTGCCTCGGCCCCCACCGCCGGTCGTCGGCCGCCGGCCGCCCGCCGGAGCGGAGCAATAGCTGAAAGTAGCGATCCCGGAAAACTGCGACCTGGCATTTTTCGAGGCGTGGTGCGCTACTTTCAGCTATTGGTTGCGGATTCGCGCTCGCCAACACCGCGCATGCGTAAGAATTGTCGTGGTACATCCTGCATGAACAGAATGGACAACATGGCGAAGCAAAAAACGATCCAACTTTTCCTCATCGATGGAACAGCAAATGGCCCTGTTAAGGCATCGATCGGAGGTTGGCTCGGAAGGGTCTACTCACTCCCCGTCCGTGATCTGAGGCGCCCAGACATCAACTCTCGCGAAGAACTGCAAAACCACGCCATCTACTTCCTCGTTGGCACGGAGGAGGGAACCGACGCTCCGATCATCTACGTCGGTCAGGCTGCACCGCGCAAGAATTCGGGACCCCTAGCGCGAGCGCATGAACATCTACGAAAAGATCACCGCAACAGCCGGGACGAGTTGGACGAGGCAGGCGAGCTTCAGGCTCTCGAAGATCGAGCCTGGTTTAACCGGGCTATTTACCTTGTGACTAGCGATAATTCTTGGGGCCAAACAGAGTTGAACTACCTTGAGAACGCCTTTTACAGGCTGGCTAAAGATGTTGGCAGCTACGAGCTCGGCAATAAGAGCGAACCTCCCGCAGGCAACGTTGCCGAGGAAAATCTCCCGGTGCTGAAGGACTTCGTCGAAAACACACGGTTGATTCTTAATGCATTAGGGATCAACGCGTTTGAAGCTCCGCTTGGCGACCAAAATAACTCAGAGTCGAAACCAACCCGTACGGCATCGCCGGCCTCTGTGGACGACCCTGTGTTTGAAATCGGTACGCCCGGATCTTTTTACGGTGAAGCTCGACGGACGGCCGACAAGTTTGTTGTCCTCAAAGGCGCGTTACTTAGCAACTCCATCGTTCCGAGCGCACCTGCCAGCGTTGCGCGCTACCGAGAGATGTTCGCAAACTTCATCGAGAATCGGCACCTGACTAAAGACATCCCCTTCCCCAGCCCTACGGCTGCGGCCACATTTCTCAGCGGTAACTCCATCAGCGGCCCGGTGCTGAGTGCGCGTAGTTGGTAGGGGTATT
>NZ_KV787076.1:0-948 GCF_001806995.1 Corynebacterium sp. HMSC11D10 | reverse complement strand
TAGATGATGCGACGCTGCCGAGCTTGCTCTACGGCAGCTGTTCTGTTGTCAACCCCCAACTTTGAATAGATGTGGATCAGGTGGGTTTTCACCGTGGCTTGGGAGATGAAGAGCTGTTCGGCGATCTCCCGGTTCGACGCGCCCGTCTGCAGTGCGCGAAGCAGTTCGATCTCGCGGGCGGACAGAGCCTCGTCGGGGTTGACCAGACGGTCTGCCAGCACATTCGCCACTTGCGGAGAGAGCACGCGCTTGCGTTTCGACGCCTGCACCACCGCGTCATGCAATTCATCCTCCGGCGCGTCTTTGAGCAGGTAGCCCATCGCGCCGGCCTCCACCGCCGCGACCACGTCGGCCTGCGTGTCGTAGGTGGTCAGGATGAGCACCGGCGGCCCGCCCGCCTTGACCAAACGGCCGGTCAGGTCGATTCCGGACGCGCCGGGCATCTGAATGTCGGAGACCACCACGTCCACGTCTCCCGGCACCTCAACATCGCCGTCGGCGGCCTCAGCCACCACTTCCATGTCGCCGAACGAGTTGAGAACGGCGCGAAGGCCGGCGCGGACGACCGGGTGGTCGTCGATAAGCATTACGCGCAGCGTCATTGCTCCTCCACAGGCAGTGTCGCGGCGAGGACGTTGCCCTCCACCGAAAGTTCCCCACCGATCTCCTCCACGCGGGCGCGCAGGCCCTTGAGCCCGTAGCCCTCCTTGCCGGAGATGCCGCGGCCGTTGTCAAAGACGTCGATGGTTGCGGTCGCGCCCAGCTTATCCACCGTGATCACCGCCTTAGATGCGCCCGCGTGGCGCACGATGTTGCTTAAGCCCTCGCGCACCATGCGCTCAGCTACCGACGCCGCCGGCTCCGGCAAATCAACCGCGTTGACCTGCACCTCCAGTGGCTCGCCGAGCGCGCGCTGGCGGTCCGACGCTGCCCGGGCAAGCCGCTCCA
>NZ_KV787075.1:0-26950 GCF_001806995.1 Corynebacterium sp. HMSC11D10 | reverse complement strand
CCACTACCGCCAGCCCACTCCCACCCGCCCACTCCCACCCGCCCACTCCCGCAGATGGTGAGAACGCAACGGAGAAGACGCCAAAATATCGGCAAGCTCTCCGTTACGTTCTCACCATCTGCGGAAAAGGGGACAGGGAAGAGCGCGGGAAGGGCCGGGCGGACGGCAAGGGCCGGGCTGGGGCCGGGCGGGGAAGCGACGCAAGGGCCACCCAGTCACCCCACGCACCCAGCCCACACACCCCTACTGCAGGGCGGAGGTCAGTTTCATCACGTTGTCGATGTAGCGCCTGTACCAGGGCCGCTGATCCCACCGCTCCAGGGTCAACTCCCGCGACACGGCTAGATAACACGTGCCGAGTTCGGACAGCATGTGCAGCAGCGTCCCGGAGGCGACGAAGAGGGAGGATTCGTAGTTGAGGCTGAAGGAGCGGATGTCCATGTTGGAGGATCCGACGACGGCGGAGGAGCCGGGGAGGCCGTCGTCGATAAGTACGAACTTGGTGTGGAGCACGAATGGCGCGGGGAATTCCCAGATGCGCACGCCGGCTTTGAGGAGTTGTTCGTAGTAGGCGGATTGGGCGTGTTGGACCATGAATTGGTCGGATTTGGCGCCGACGAGGAGGTCGACGCGTACGCCGCGGTAGCAGGCGGAGGTGATGGCTTCCAGCAGGGATTCTTCGGGTACGAAGTAGGGCGAGCACAGTGTGACGTGCGTTTTTGCGTTGTGGATCATGGATACGAACATGCGCAGGTTCGGTTCTGTGAGGTATCCGGGTCCTGAGGGGACGAGTTGGAGCACGCCATTGCTTGTCGACGACTCCCTCACCGGCGCCTGCTCAATCACCTCGCCTGATTCGCTGTACCAGTCTGTGGCGAACATGGAGTCGGCGGACGCGACGATGGGGCCTTCGAGTTCGACAAACGCGTCGACCCATTGGCGGCCGGCGCGGCGGTGTCGGCGGAGGAGGTAGGAGCGGTCGATGAGGTTGAAGGACCCGAGCATGGCTACGCGTGAGTCGACGACGAGGAGTTTGCGGTGGTTGCGTAGGTCGGGGCGGCGCCAGCGGCCGCGGAGTGGGGCGAGTGGCAGCATCATGTGCCAGTCGACGCCGATTTCGGTCAGTCGGCGTTTCAGTTTCCGGAACCCGGGGTATTTTTGGCTGCCGATGTGGTCGAAGAGGAGGCGGACGTGGACGCCGCGGGCGACGGCTCGTTCGATGGCGCGGAAGACGACGTCGGTGGTGTCGTCCCAGGCTACGGCGTAGATTTCGATGTTGACGTGGGAGGTGGCGTCGTCGATGAGCGATGCCATGCGGTGCATCGTTTTGTGGTAGTCGGTCCAGAGTGCGCGCACGTCGGCGTGGACGGCGGGGTAGCCGGTGAGGGTGCGGTTGAGGCGCACGATGGAGGTGGTGACGTCGGGCAGTTCTTCGTCGGCGGGGAAGTCGGCGACGTTGAGGTTGGAGTCGTCGATGTGTCGGCGTGCTTCAACTTGGATGCGGTGGCGGCGTCGTGACACGAACGTGGAGCCCATGAGGAGGTACAGCGGCAGGCCGACGACGGGCAGCAGCAGGATGAGCAGGAGCCACGCGTTTGCCGACGACGGCTTGCGGCCGCCTGGGACCACACCGATCATGACGAATTTGATGGCGTAGTCGAGGACCATTGCGGCGAATTGCCACCATCCGAGGTCGATATTCATCGGACCTCATTATAGGAGAGGCCGCGCGTGTCGTAATCGACGATCACGGGTGCGTGGTCGGATGCGCCTTTACCGCGGCGTTCGTCGACGTCCACCCAGGCGCGTTTGACTAGGTCGCGCATGGGGGCAGTGGCGAGTTGGAAGTCGATGAGCATGCCTTCGTTGTGTTGGAAGCGCGCGGATTTGTAGTCCCAGAACGTGTAGGGGTTGTCGTGACGAATTTCGTACAACCCCGCCTCCAGCAGCATCTGGAACGCGGCGCGCTCGGGTTCGGTGACGTGGGTTTTGCCTTCGAACCAGGCGACGTCCCACACGTCTTCGTCGCGGGGTGCGACGTTGAAATCACCCATGAACACCTGCAGGTCGCCGGGGCGCACCGACTCCGCCAGGGACCACAGGAATTGCAGTTTGTAGTCGTAGTGCGGGTCGCCGATCTCGCGGCCGTTGGGCACGTACAGGCTCCACACTTCCACGCCGCCGCAGTCGGCGCCGACCGCGCGCGCCTCCACCTCGGGCTCGCCCTTCTTTGCAAATGCGGGTTGGCCGTCGAAGTGGTCGCGCACGTTGTCCAACCCCACTCGGGAGGCGATGGCCACGCCGTTCCACTGGTTCACGCCCACGTGCGCGACCTCGTAGCCTGCGGCTTCGAAGGTGGCGTAGGGGAATGTTGCGTCTGCGGTTTTGGTTTCTTGCATCGCGAGCACGTCCACGTCGTTGCGTTCGAGGAATGCGGCGATGCGTTCCGCGCGGGTGCGCACGGAGTTGACGTTCCAGGTGGCGATTCGCATGCGCCTAGCCTAGCGCCAGCCGCCGACGGTGGTGTTCGAGTGCTCCTTCGGGCACATTGCTAATCGACGACACCCCGTACCCCTCACCATCCACCCACGCCACCTGCTCCTCCGCAAGCGTCCATTCGTCGGTGAGGAGTTTCAGCGCGGGTTTCCCGATCCGCTCCGGGATCAAGAGTCGCACTGGCAGGTTGCGTTCGCGGTAGAAGGCGCGGATGGCGTCGATAGGTACTGGTTGCAGGCCCGCCGACGGCCCGAGCGGTACGGCCGAGTTTGCCTCGTCGGTCTTGCCGGTGCGCATGAGCCAGCCTTCGGCCCAGGCTTCTTCGGTGGTGGGGATGTCGTCGGCAATGCGGCGTTCCAGCGCGCGGATTTCGGAGTTGCGCACCGTGCGGGCGGAGAGTTTCTTAATGATGTGCACGTTGGCCACCTCGATCGCCTCTTTCGAGGACGGGAAGCCACCCACCTCCTGCGGCCGCACCACCAGCGGGTCGAGCGACACGACGTGCCCGATGATGTCGCTGGCGTGCTCGCCGCGCCGCTGCCTGACCACGACGCGGTCACCCACCCCCACGTCATCCGAGCGGAAAATACGCGACATTTTCTTATCGACGAGCCCTACCCGCACCCGGCAACATAAACGCCACACCGGCCAGCAGCGCGAGCACGCCCAGGCCGATCAGGCCACGCATCGGGGTGCCGGTGTCGGCGAGGTCGCCGTCGCGCTCATCTTCGGTGCTGGTCGTGGTGCGCGAGGTGCTCGAGGAGGACGTGGTCGAACGCGTGGTGCTCGACGTTGCAGAGGTGGTGCGGTTCTGCAGCACCGACGCCGACGTCGTCGACGAAGAGGAGGACGAAGACGACGAGGTCGTGGCGGGCGCGCTGGACGTCGTGCTCGACGAAGTGCCGGAGGTTGTGGTCTGCCCGGTAGTCGTACCGGTCGTGGTGCTTGTGGTCTCGGTGCCGGACGACGTGTTCGTCGTGGTCTTCTCGCTGGTGGTGGACTCAGTGGTCTCCGAGGTGGTGGTCTCGTCCTGCATCCGCTCGGCGCGCAGGCTCAGCGACTCGGTGACCTCCGGTGCAGTGGTTTTCGGCGCAGTAGTCTTCGGGGTGGTCGACACCGTGGTTGCCGGAACAGCAGCCTTCTCCGAAGCCTTCTCGCCAGCCTTCTCCGCAGTCGTATCCTCCGACGCGGCAGCCTCTTCCTTGCTGCCCGGGATGCCGTAGATGATGCGGGCGTCGCCGTTCTCGGAGCGCTCGAAGGCGTCGAAGGCGGTGGTGCCCAAAATGCCGTCGAGGCCCTTGAGGGCGGAGGGGAGGACGACGGTGTCGTCGTTAAGTAAAAGCTCTGAGCGCAACTTACGCACACCGGCGCGCTCGGCCTTGAGGGCGTCGGCTGCCTCGTCGAACTCGGCTTCTTCCTCGTCGGTCAGGTCGCCGGCGTCCTCGCGAAGCTCCTCAAGGTCGTCGGCGGCCTCGATGAGGTTCTTGCGCCAATCGGTGAGGATCTCGCGGACCTCGTCCTCTCCATCCGCTTCCTTAAGTGCGGTGAGGGAGGTGGTGCGGGTCTCGGTGACGTCGCTAAGCAGCTGCTCGAGCGGCGTTTCGGGCGCAGCGGGAGTGGTCAGCGTGATCGCAGTCGCGGCGATGACGGCGGGGATGCGCATGGGTGCCTCCGGAAAAATAGACAGTCCCGCACATCATACCGCGTTAGTGGCCGAACGGATCCTCGTCGGTGCCTGGAAGCCACGTGTTGCCCGGCTCGCGCCAGCCCTTGTCGCGGATTTCGCGCTTCGCTTCCTTCTTGTAACGGCCGGTGAGCACGTCGGTGTACAGGAAGCCGTCCAGGTGGCCGACCTCGTGCTGCAGGCAGCGCGCGAAGAAGCCGGTGCCCTCCACCTCGATCTCGTTGCCGTTCTCGTCCAGGCCGGTGACTTTGGCCCAGTCGGCGCGGCCAGTCGGCCACGAGTAGCCGGGCACGGAGAGGCAGCCTTCGTCGTCCTCGCCGTCGTCGCTAGGCATTGTCTTCGGAATTTCGGAAGTTTCCAGCACCGGGTTGATCACGGTGCCGCGGCGCATCTCGTCGCCGTCGGGGCAGTGGTAGACGAACAGGCGCAGCGGCACACCAATCTGGTTGGCGGCCAGGCCCACGCCGTGGGCGGCGTCCATGGTTTCGTGCATGTCGGCGATGAGTTCCTGCAGTTCCTCAACGGGCTGCGTGACCTGTTTGGTCGGTTCGTGCAGCACAGGGTCGCCGTGGATAACGATGGGTCGGATGGTCATGCCAATATATTAGGCATGCTTTCCGACACCGACCTCGCCGTGCTCCGTTTCGCCGCGCGCGCCCCGCGGTCCCTCGGCAAGCGCGAGGACGCTATCCGTGCCGAACTTGGCATGACGCCGATCCGCTATTACCAGCGCCTCAACGTCCTTTTGGATAATCCGGATGCGCTCGCGGCGGAGCCTCAGTTGGTGCGGCGATTGCAACGGCTTCGCGACGCCTAACCCGGTGTGTTGCCTCCCTCCCCCCACCAGGTGTGGCTATTGTTGCTGCTGTGACTAAAGATCAGTATGGCAACGACCCCCGCTACGACAACGTGGGCGACGAGCCCCTCGACGCCGAAATTATCGACGACACCCCCACCGACGCACCCGCCGAGGAATACCGCGGCGCGCACCGTCGTGACGACGACGCCGACTATGACTATGACGAGGCCTACGACGAGGCGTACGCAGGCTACGCCGCCGGTGCCGGTGCCGGCTCGACCGCCGTCACCGCTGGCGGCGCTGGCGCTGCTGGAGCCGGTGCTGGGGCGGGCGCCGCTGCCCAGGGCGGCCTGCCCCGCCGTGGCCTCGCCATGATCCTTATCGCCGTTGCTGCGTTGCTGCTGCTCTGGGCCCTGTGGGCGATGACCCAGAAGGGCGACGACAACAACGCCGCATCCTCCGCCTCGTCCGAAACCTCCACCTCCGCTACCGCTGAGGCCGCCCCATCCGCGGCCCAGCCTGGCGAGGGCCAGGGCCAGGGCGCCCAGGACCCCAACGCCTCCCAGGACCCGAACGCGCCGCAGGACCCGAACGCTGAACAGCGCGAAGGCGACCAGGCCCAGGACCCCAACGCGCAAGACCCGAACGCCGAGACCCCGGCACCGGCTCCGGCTCCTGCCCCGCAGGGCGCGCAGCTCGACAATGCGAGCGCGCAGGTCTTCGTCTACAACAACTCCGGCATCGCTGACCTGGCTAATCGCACGGCGGACCAGCTTAAGGGTCAGTTCAACGTCGCTAATCAGTCCCAGGACGCTGCGACGATGAACATGCCTGAGCAGCAGTACGGCATCTTCCCGGAGACCTACGTGTTCTTCGACCCGGCCACCCCGGGTGCTGAGCAGGTCGCTGCCGACATCGCCCGCCGCGTCGGTGGCACCGCCCGCGCCAAGAATGACATCCCGGAGGGCGCCGTCGGCCTTCCGGAGCAGGCCGCGAATAACCGCAGTGCGGTCGCGGTCGTCCTCGCCGGCTAGTTTTAGCCTCCAAACGGCGCCTCCTACACGGTGCATTTCGTCGAAGATTAGCGAAATATGCCGTGTAGGAGGCGCCGTTTAGCTTTGCGACGACACCACACCGGCACCCGACCTCCACATGGTGAGAATGCAAGGGTGAAGATGGCCAAAAATCGGCAAGCTCTCCGTTGCGTCCTCACCATCTGTGTGGAAGGCGGAACCCCAACAGCACCGCCCCGCATATAAACCGCTTCGCCATGCCAGTCCCGGGAACCGAAGCGGTTAGGCTGGCTGACTATGGATCCGTTTCGCGATTTTGCCAGGTCGGCCGCCCCTACCCTCGGTGTCGAGTGGGAGATTTGTCTCGTCGACCCGGAAACGCGCGACCTTGTGCCGCGTGCGGCTGAGGTGATCGAGGAGGTGCAGAAGCGCAATCCGGACGTGCACCTGGAGCCGGAGTTTCTGCAGAACACGATCGAGCTTGTCACGCCGATCTGCACGAATACCAGGGAGGCGGTCGACGCCCTCCAGCGCGACCTCAAAGCGATCAAGGAGGTCGCGGATGAGAAGAACCTCCGCCTGTGGGCGAGCGGCGGCCACCCGTTTTCGGATTTCCGCACGAATCCGCTGAGTCCGAAGAACACGTATCAGGAGATCGCGGATCGCACCCAGTATTGGGGTCAGCACATGTTGTTGTGGGGTATCCACTGCCACGTGGGCATCAGTCATGAGGACAAGGTGTGGCCGATCATTAATGCGGTGATGACGAAGTACCCGCACCTGCTCGCGATAAGCGCCTCGAGTCCGGGTTGGGACGGCATCGATACGGGTTACGCTTCGAACCGCACGATGCTTTACCAGCAGTTGCCCACCGCGGGTATGCCGTATCAGTTCCAGGATTGGGATGAGTGGGTTGCGTTTATGCGCGATCAGCAGACTTCGGGCGTGATTAATCACACGGGTTCGATGCATTTCGATGTCCGTCCGGCCGCGAAGTGGGGCACGATCGAGGTTCGCATTTCGGATGCCACGTCTAACCTGCGCGAGCTCGCCGCGGTCGTGGCGCTCACGCACTGTCTCGTGGTCCACTACGACCGGATGCTCGATCGCGGCGAGTCCCTGCCCACCCTGCAGCAGTGGCACGTCGCGGAGAATAAGTGGCGCGGCGCCCGCTATGGCATGGACGCGCTTGTGATCACCAGCCGCGATACGGACGAGGACTGGATTAAGCACGAGTTGCAATTGCTTATCGACGAACTCACGCCCACGGCCCAAGACCTCAACTGCCTCGACGAGCTACGGCTGGTCAGCGAGACCGTCGAGCGCGGCGCTGGCTACCAGCGCCAGCGGGAGATTTACCAGCGCACGGGTGATTGGAAGGCGGTTGTGGACGCGACCTGCGACGAAATGTGGGAACTCACGCCGTAGCGCCGTAGCAGCCAGCCCTTAGCCCGCCGGCCGTTCGGTTTCGGTGGGCTTGTTGGGGTTGATGCGCTTGGGGTGGTAGCTGGCGGGGCGGTCGTTGCGGGTGAGTTGGCCGTCTTCGCCGTAGAGGCCTTCGCGTCGGGCGATGCGGCCGAGGCGTTGGCCGGTGACGGGGTTGGTCATGAGGGCGAAGATGACCAGCAGGATCATGATGCCGATGTCGCCTTTTTCGTGGACGCCGAAGTCTTCGGCGGTGGTGACTCGGATGATGGTGCCGATCATGAACAGTACGAGCCCGGTGGTTTGGGGTTTGGTGATGGCGTGGACGCGCGCGAGGGTGGAGTTGAAGCGTGCGGTGCCGACGGCGGCGGAGAAGACCATGAACGCGCCGGGCAGGATGAAGATCAGGGAGATGATGTCGGTGATCATAGGGAACCATCCCTCTTGCGGAAGCGGGCGACGGACAGGGAGGCGATGAAGCCGAGGAGTGCGATGACGATCATCACGTTGACCACGGTGGTGTCTAAGGTCCAGCAGATGTAGAGGGCGAGGGCGCACTGGAGGGAGGCGGTGATGCCGTCGTTAGCTAGGACGCGGTCGAGGGAGTCGGGGCCGACGATGACTCGCCAGGCGAGGATGAAGAAGCCGGCGAAGATGAAGATGGCGGCTATGGCGAGGAAGACGTTGTAGATCGTTTCGTTCATTTGCTCCTGCTTTCGAAGATCCCGATCATTTGGCGTTCCAGGGTGGCTACGTTGGCAATTTCGCGTTCGATGTCGGCCGGGGTGGACGCGTCGAGGACGTGGATGGTCCATTCGCGGTTGGCCAGGTCGATGTCGGTGACGGTGCCGCCGGGCTGCAGGTTGTAGGCGCAGGTGGCCAGGTAGAACACCAATTCGTTGCTGACGCGCATGGGCACGCGCAGGATCCCGTTTTTGGGTTGCGGTTGGGGCCGCAGCGAGAGCCAGGCCACTTTGGCGGAGGCGACGATGAGGTCCCACAGCCAGATGCCGACGAAGGCCATCAGGCGTGGCCAGTGGATGCGGTTGCCACTGCGGGGTACGCGCGGCAGCGGCAACGCCAGCACGATGACGACGCCTAAGGCGAGGCCGGCGGCGACGTTGCCCCAGGACACTTCGCCCATGAGCAGGACCCACATGAAGGTTAGCCACGCGACGGAGGCGGGGCGCATGCGGTTTTTTACACCGGTGAGCAGGCTCATCAGTTACGCACCTCCTGGTTGCGACGGTTCATCAGCGAGTCGTGCCCGCCGTGGGAATCGGTGGGTTCGGTGAATGCGTCGAGGTTGCGGGTGGCGTGGGTGGGGTCGTCGATAAGAACTGCGCTGCGGTAGATGGTCACGTCTTGGGCGGATTGGGCGGCGCGGTCGGTGATGTTGGAGATCGGGCCGGCCAGGAACGTAATCGACGTGGAGGCGAGCACCAGCAGTGCGGAGGAGAGGAACATACCGACGGGGATGCGGCCGACGTCGTCGCGTTCGCCGGCAGAGACGGTCTCCCGCGCTCGGCAAGGTTGGCGGGGCGGGCGAGGACGACGTCGCCTTCGGGGGCGTCGGCGCGATCTCGCAGGAAGCCTTTGGACCAGACGTTCATCATGGCGTACAGGGTGAGCAGCGAGGTGACCACTGCGCCGCCGATGAGGGTCCAGGCGAGCCAGGAGCCGTCTTCGGCACCGGCTTGGATGAGCATGACTTTGCCCAGGAAGCCGGACAGGGGCGGGATGCCGCCGAGGTTGAGCGCTGGGACGAGGTACAGCACGCCAATCACGGGTGCGGTGTAGAGCAGGGAGCCCAGGCGTCGCAGTTGGGCGGAGCCTGCTTGCCTTTCCACGAGACCGACCACCAGGAACAGTGACGTCTGCACCAGAATGTGGTGTACGGCGTAGAAGATCGCACCCGACAGGCCCGCGACCGATCCGAGGGCCACGCCGAAGATCATGTAGCCGATGTGGCTGACCAGGGTAAAGGACATGAGACGTTTGATGTCGTTTTGGGCGATCGCGCCCATCACGCCCACGATCATGGTCAAAAGTGCGACCCACATGAGCATGGAGTCGAGGGAGCCGTCGGTAAACACGGTGGAGCGCATGCGGATGATGGCGTACACGCCGACTTTGGTCAGAAGGCCTGCGAACACGGCGGTGACGATGGAGGCGGCGGTGGGGTAGGAGTCCGGCAGCCAGGCGTCCAGGGGGAAGACGGCGGCTTTGATCCCGAAGGCGATGAGGATCGTCGCAAAGATTGCTGCCTTGGTGCCGGTGGGCACGTCTTCCATGCGGATGCCCGCCTGCGCCATGTTCATGGTGCCCACGGACGCGTACACGAGTGCGAGCGCGAACAGGAACACCATCGACGACGCCATGGACACCATCACGTAACCGATGCCGGCGCGCACGCGTTGCGGCGACGCACCCAGGGTGAGCAGCACGTATGAGGCGACGAGGAAGATCTCAAACCCGACGTACAGGTTGAACAGGTCGCCGGCCAAAAACGACAGGTTCACGCCCATGCTCAGCAGCATGTAGGAGGGGAGGAACACGGCGATCGGGTCGTCGTCGTCACCATCGCGCAGGCCTTGGGAGATGCCGTACCACATCACCGCGACCAGCACGATCGAGGAGACGAACAACATTATCGACGACAACCTGTCCGCCACCAACGTAATCCCGATCGGCGCCTCCCAGCCGCCCATTTGCACCGTTTGGATGCCGTGGGTGTCGGCGACGATGATCAGCACCGCCGACATGACCGTCAGTGTGGCCAGGGTCAGCAGGGCGATGAAGCGCTGCAGGTTCACGCCGCGGAACACCAGGATGAACGCCGCGGAGATGAGCGGCAGCAGAATCATCAGCACCGTCAGGTAGGGCACTGCGGACAGGGCCCAGTCGGCGAGGGTGAACAGACTATTTTTCACGGTCCACCGCCTTGACCGGCTCCTCGAAGGATGCTGCCGTGGCTGCCTTGCCGGCTGCTTCCTCTTCGTCGCGG
Organism: Corynebacterium sp. HMSC11D10; assembly: GCF_001806995.1. NCBI lineage: Bacteria > Bacillati > Actinomycetota > Actinomycetes > Mycobacteriales > Corynebacteriaceae > Corynebacterium > Corynebacterium sp. HMSC11D10. The sequence continues at coordinate 16,526 of NZ_KV787075.1, read as the reverse complement.
TCGCCCGTCGGCGTGGAGGGGCGCACCGCAATGGCGCGGTCTTCCTCGTCGCGTTGGACCAGGTCGTCGGTGCGGTAGCGGTACTGGCGGTATGCGAGCGCAAGCATGAATCCGACCATGGCCATCGAGATGACAATGGCGGTCAGGATCATCGCCTGCGCCAGCGGGTCGGCGGAGTCGGCGACGGCTTCGGAGTCGCGTCCGATGATCGGCGGGGAGCCCGCCCGGCCGCCGGATTGCAGCAACAGCAGGTTCGCGCCGTTGCCGATGAGCAGCACGCCCATGATCATGCGCGTCATTGCTTTGTCCAGCATGAGGTACACACCGCACGCGATGAGTACGCCCGAGCCGATGAGTAAGAACAGGTTCGCTTCCATTTACTTCTCCGAGCTCTTGCTAATCGACGACGACCCTGCCGACGACACCGCCGCCCGCTCATCAAACCGCTGCAGGCGATCACGCTTTTGCTGTTCGCGGCGCCTGCGGTTCTTCTCTTGCAGTTCGATGGCGCGGTCGCGGGCGCGCTGCTTACGGGACTCTTCTTCGAGGTCGATGTGGGCGCCCATGGAGGCCAGCACGTGCATGATGAGGCCGACGACGATGGCGTAGACGCCGGCGTCGAAAAGCAGGGCGGATGGGACGTCGAACTCGCCGATGAGCGGCAGACTGAACGTGGCGTACCCAGAGGTCAGTGGCGGGTTGCCGAAGAACATGGGCACGACCGCCGCAGTGGCGGACATCAGCAGGCCAGCGGCGAGCACCTTGCTTGGGTGCACCGGCAGGGTTGCTTCAATCTCCTTGCGACCGCCCGCCAGGTAGCGCAGCGTGAGCGCGAGTGCGGCGACAAGGCCGCCTGCGAACCCGCCGCCTGGGGCGTTGTGGCCGGAGAAGAAGAAGTACGCCGACAGCAGCATCATCGATGGGAACAGGATGCGGGTGGCAACCTCCACCATCAGGGAGCGGTTCTGTGCGGTTTCGTCGTTCACGCCGGAGGCCAACCAGCGGGCCTTTGTGGTCTGCAGGGTCGGGCGGCGTGACTGGGTTTCAAACTTGCCGGTGCCGAAGATCAGGCTGGCCACACCCACTGCGGCGATGACCAGTACGGTGATTTCGCCCAACGTATCGGCGGCACGCAGGTCCACCAGCAGCACGTTGACGGTGTTGCGGCCGTGCCCGATTTCGTAGGCCAACTCCGGCATGGTTGTGGAGATCGGATCGGCCACGCGCGCGGACATCGCCGTCATCGCCACGACCACCACTGATACGCCGGTGCCGATGGAGAGCCAGGCGCGGAGACGGTTGTCGTCGTGACGCGGCTCGACCTCTGTGGGCATCTTGCGCAGCACCAGCATGAAGATAACCATCACAATGGTCTCCACCAGCGCCTGCGTCAGCGCCAGGTCCGGTGCGCCGTGCAGCGCGAAGATCATGGCCAGGCAGTAGCCGGTCATGCCGACCATGACCACGGCAGACAGGCGGTTGCGCTGCAGGGTGGCAAAGAACGCCATGCCCGCCATGATGATCACGATCAGGCCTTGCCAGACGTTTTCCCACACGATCATGCGGATGTTGTTCGACGCCCCCAGGATCAGCGCAGCCAACGGCACAACCATCAGCGTGGCAAAGATGACACCCAGGTTGATCGCCAACGAACCACGCTGGGTGGACGCGGTCAGGCGCATCGACCAGTGGTGCAGCTTGCTCAGGATGGTGTCGTAGACGGCGTTGGCGTTACCCAGCGCGGGCTGTTCAAACTGGGCCTTTGCCACCAGGTCGCGCTGCCAGAACATGATCGCGCCCGCAGTGATGATTACCGCAGACAGGATCAGCGGCACGTTGATGCCGTGCCACAGCGCGAGCGTTTCGCCTTCCACGTCGGGGAAGCGCGCGTCGAGGTGGTTGTTGATCGGGTCCGACAGCAGCGCCGGCACCAGGCCAAACACGATCGTGCCGGCGGTCAGGATGGCGGGGGAGAGCCACAGTGTGGGGCCCACCCGGTGCATGTCGCGCACGGCTTCGGAAGGCTTGCGGTCGTGCTCTGGTTTCGTCGCAAAGGCACCGTGCAGGAAGTAGAGCGAGTACGCCATGGTCAGGATGGAACCAGCGACCATCACTACCAGCGTGATCCTGCCCGGCATACCGGTGAGCAACTCCTCGTGCAGGATCATCTCCAGCGCGGCTTCCTTGGCCACAAACCCGAACAGCGGCGGGATGCCAGCCATCGACGCAGCCGACACAATGGCCAACCCCGCCAACAACGGCTGCTTCTTGCCCAGCCCCGACAGTTCGTGGATGTCGCGCGTGCCGGTGGCGTGGTCGATCGTGCCCACAATCATGAACAGCGCGGCCTTAAACAGCGAGTGCGCGAACGTGATCGCAAGCCCCGCCATCGCGGCCTCACGCGACCCCACGCCGATCACCGTGATGATGAAGCCCAGCTGGCTCACCGTGCCGTACGCCAGCACCAGCTTCAGGTCGCGCTGCTTCAGCGCCATCCAGCCACCCAGCAGCATGGTGAACCCACCCGTAGACAGCACCAGCAGGTGCCACGTGGTCACCGCCGACATGTCGGGCGCAAGCCTAGCGACGAGATAAATACCCGCCTTGACCATCGCCGCCGAGTGCAGATACGCCGACACCGGCGTCGGCGCCGCCATCGCGCCGGGCAACCAGAAGTGCCACGGGGCCTGGGCGGACTTGGTCAGCGCACCCAACATGATCAGCACGATTGCCGCGGAGATCGCCGGGGTGCCCTCGATGTCGGCGATCTGGGACACCTCGGACAGACGCCAGATGCCGGCGTTGAAGCCTAGGAGGTTGATGCCCACCAGCATGGCCAGGCCACCCATCGTGGTGACCATCAGCGCCTGCATGGCTGCGCGTCTGGAGGTCGCCCGCTCCCCGTAATACGACACCAGCATGTACGACAGGATCGAGGTCAACTCCCAGAACACGTACATGAGCAGGAAGTTGTCCGAGATGACCAAGCCGTACATGGCCATGGCGAAGGCGCTGAGCTCAAACCCGAACTTGGCCAGCCTGCGCGGGTTCGAGTCGAAGTAGCCCCAGCAGTAGAACAACACAAGCGCCCCGACACCCAGGATGATCAGGCTAAAGAGCGCTGCTAGGGCATCGAGGCGAAACTCTAAGTTGAGGTTGGTCGATGGCATCCACGTGAACGTGGAAACGATCTCCCCGCCGTCGCGGAACACCCCGTCGGCGAAGAGTTTGACCACCCACAGGAAGCCGCCGAGCGGCACCAACGCCAGTAGGGCGAACGCCGAGCGGCCGATGCTGCGCAGCAGCACCGGGGCGATGGCGCTGGCAGCCGTGAGCGCAAGAAGTAACGTGAGCACGTTTCTGGCAGCCCTCCTTTGAGGTCGGTCGTACCGTTGGCGCGCCTAACCTCAGGGGCTTTCCAGTTCACACAGAAATAACTTGCTCATCGCGGCAACAAGATACAACGCGTCAACACCAGTGGCGCGGCCGTCTTTTTGCCACTGTAGCGAATTTTTCTTACTTCCCGTATTGCTGCAGGAACATCGCCTCGGCGATGGCCACATGTTCGATCTCGGTCGGGTCGACGGACTCGTCAACACCGTGAATGCCACACAGCGGCTCCTCCACGCCGTACAGTGCGATCTCCGCGTTGGGGAACTGCTCCTGCAGGGTGATGGTCAGTGGGATCGAGCCGCCGGTGCCTACGACAGCCAGCTCTTCAGCCCCGTACGCTTCCTTCAGGCACTGCCCAAGCTTTGCGACGGCCTCCGCTTCCACATCCGTAGAAAACGGCTGATTCACGCCACTGACCTGTACGTCCACCTTGGCGCCCCACGGGGTGTGGGCCTTGATGTGCTCCACCATCTTCTCCGCCACCTTGGCGGAATCCTGGCCAGCCGGGACGCGCAGGTTGAACTGTGCTTCCGCGCGCGGGTTCACCGCGTTCATCGCCTCTGCAACCGGGGTGGAGGTAAAGCCGATCATGGTCACGGCCGGGCGCGCCCACACCAGGTCAGCCGGGTTATCGTCTGCGGTGCCCAGCAGTTCCACGCCGTCCAGGACGGTCGCGTCGCCGCGGAACGTTTCCGGATCGTACGGGTCGCCGTCCCACTTCGCGGTGGTGTCCACGCCGTCGATGGTGGTGCGGCCGTGCTCGTCGAAAAGCGACGTTGCAATGACCATCAGTGCGTGCGCCGCATCCGGAGCCGCGCCGCCGAAACCGCCGGAGTGGATCGCGCCCTTGAGCGTTTCCACCGTCACGTTGATCTGGGCGCCGCCGCGCAGGGAAGTGGTCAGCGTCGGCACACCGACAGCGACGTTGCCGGAGTCTGCGATCAGGATCGCGTCCGCCTCAAACACCTCAGGCTTGTCGACGATCAACTTACCCAGACCGTCATCCCCACCGAGCTCCTCGGAGCCCTCGACGACAACCTTCAGCCCCAGGTCCGTGCCGCCGTTTTCCTCGACGAGGCGCAGTGCCTCCAGGTGCATGGCCAGGTTGCCCTTGCAGTCCGCGGCGCCGCGCCCGTACCAGCGGCCGTCACGCTCGGTGAGTTCGAACGGGTTGTTCGTCCAAGCCTCTGGATCGTTCGCCGGGACGACGTCGTAGTGCGAGTACAGCAGCACCGTCGGCATGCCGTTCTTCGCTGGCTTCGTAGCGACGATCGTGTCCGCGTCGTCCACCGTCGGGTAGCGGGTGACTTCAAAGCCGAGGTCCTTGAGCGCCTCGACCGTCCACACACACGCTGCCTCGTGCTCGTCCTTCAGGGCCGGGGTGGAGTGCGGGGAGTTAAAGGACACCAACTTGGACAGATCCGCGAAGATCCGGTCGCGCTGTGGTGCGTAGGTTGCTGTGCTGTTGCTTGTGCTGTTCTGTGCGTCAGTCATGGCACTACGCTAGCAGCAACCGAGCCAGCCCCTGCGTCTCTTGCACTCAACCCCCGAGAGTGCTAAAAATGTGGCTGGCACTCATCTCAACCGAGTGCCAAATAAACGAAGAAGAGCGGGTGAGGCTGAGACCACTCGTCAGCCGTGCCGTCGCGGGCGCCTGCTTGCACCGACGAACTGAGTGATCGTCCACGTACGCCTATATATAAGGAGTGACACACTCACATGGCAAAGATGATTGCATTTGATGAGGAAGCACGTCGCGGCCTCGAGACCGGCCTGAACACTCTGGCTGACGCTGTAAAGGTCACGTTGGGCCCGAAGGGCCGCAACGTGGTGTTGGAGAAGTCTTGGGGCGCTCCGATGATTACCAACGACGGCGTGAGCATCGCTCGCGAGATTGACCTCGAGGATCCGTACGAGAAGATCGGTGCGGAACTGGTCAAGGAAGTCGCCAAGAAGACCGACGACGTCGCCGGTGACGGCACCACCACCGCTACCGTTCTCGCCCAGGCACTGGTGCGCGAGGGCCTGCGCAACGTTGCTGCTGGCTCCAACCCGATGGGCATCAAGCGCGGCATTCAGGCTGCCACCGACAAGGTGTCCAAGTACCTGCTGGATCAGGCGAAGGAAGTTGAGACCCAGGAGGAGATCGCTTCCACCGCTGGTATCTCCGCTTCTGACCCGGAGATCGGCAAGAAGATCGCCGAGGCAATGTACGCCGTTGGCAACGGTGCGGTGAACAAGGAGTCCGTGATCACGGTCGAGGAGTCCAACACGTTTGGTGTGGACCTCGAGGTTACGGAGGGTATGCGCTTTGACAAGGGCTTCATCTCCGCTTACTTCGCTACCGACATGGAGCGCGGCGAGGCCGTGCTCGAGGACCCGTACATCCTGCTGGTGTCCGGCAAGATCTCCAACGTCAAGGAGCTTGTGCCGGTGCTGGAGCAGGTCATGCAGTCCGGCAAGCCGCTGCTGATCATCGCTGAGGACGTTGAGGGCGAAGCCCTGTCCACCCTGGTTGTGAACAAGATCCGCGGCACCTTCAAGTCTGTGGCTGTGAAGGCTCCGGGCTTCGGTGATCGTCGCAAGGCAATGCTGCAGGATCTGGCGATCCTGACCGGCGGCCAGGTCATCTCCGAAGAGGTCGGCCTGTCCCTGGAGACTGCTGGCGTTGAGCTGTTGGGTCAGGCTCGCAAGGTTGTGGTGACCAAGGATGAGACCACGATCGTGCAGGGCGCTGGTCAGCAGGAGCAGATCGACGGCCGCGTGAAGCAGATCCGCGCTGAGATCGAGAACTCCGACTCCGATTACGACCGCGAGAAGCTGCAGGAGCGCCTGGCCAAGCTGGCTGGTGGCGTTGCGGTGATCAAGGTCGGCGCTGCTACTGAGGTGGAGCTCAAGGAGCAGAAGCTGCGCATTGAGGATGCTGTGCGTAACGCTAAGGCTGCTGTGGAGGAGGGCATCGTCGCTGGTGGCGGCGTGGCTCTGCTGCAGGCTGCCAACGAGCTCGAGGGCGACCTCGGCCTTGAGGGCGACGAGGCTACGGGCGTGAAGATCGTCCGCGAGGCCCTGTCCGCTCCGCTGAAGCAGATCGCGCTGAACGCTGGCCTGGAGCCGGGCGTGGTGGCTGACAAGGTTGCCAACCTCCCGGATGGCGAGGGTCTGAACGCTGCGACCGGCGAGTACGTCGACATGCTGTCCAGCGGCATTGCGGACCCGGCGAAGGTGACCCGTTCCGCGCTGCAGAACGCTGCGTCCATCGCCGCGCTGTTCCTGACCACTGAGGCGGTTGTGGCTGACAAGCCGGAGCCGGCTGGTGCAAACCCGGGCATGGATCCGGAAGCAATGGGCATGATGTAACGCCCGCTTGTTGAGAGACGCGTCCTTCGGGGCGCGTTTTTCTTTTGCGCAATTGCTTGTCGACGACCCCCTGAATAGGTGTAGTCCCTCACATCCATTTCCGGTTTGTGGAGTTTCCGTCGCGAGTTTCGGCGCTGAATGGTCTATACAGTCGTCATCGAATTCATATGACGTTTACCTCTTGTGTTGAATTTGGGCAGGTAGGCGATAGAGCTGAAATATGGTTACGTTTTGGTAAACGTGAGGTGTTGAAAAATATCTGTCAGCATTGAAAACAATTCTGCAGTTTCCCTTGACGTAATCGTTACCTATGGCAAAATAACTCCCTGACGCCCGATGGGTGTCAGTACCTGTCAGTAAAGCCAGACACAGACTGGCACCTAACTTTTAGGAGCATGTAATGCCTGTAGATTTCAAGGTCATCCAGAAGGCGCTCAAGGACTTCAAGACGTTCGCAACCGCGATCGAGAAGATCTTCACCAAGACCCCGGAGTCTCTGCTGACGTTCGCAACGAAGGTTACCGAGAAGCCGGAACTCGGCAAGACAACCAAGTAAGAGCATCTTTTTAAATAGGAGAAAATATCATGGAAGCATTGACTAACTGGGTTGCACTTTCCTCCGGCACCGGCGTCGGCGTTCAGAACGGCGAACCGGCTGAAATCACCCGTATCCCGGGCGCTCTCGTTGAGCTGCTTGGCAACTTCGGCGTCCTCGCAGGCGCTCTCGCCGACCTCGTTGGTCTGGTTGCATAAGACCGACCTGTAAGGTGCCTCGTCGCTACGTGCGGCGGGGCATTTTTCTGTTAGTGGGGGGCTTTCCCAGCGCAGCGAGGCAAAGCGGAATAGAATGAGTGGTATGGCTGACCACAAGGATGACGAACTGCCGATGATCGACCTCGCCCAGACCGAAGGCTGGGTTGTGGACGACACCGATGAAGACGATCCGGTGCTGCTGATGCCGGACGGCACTGCGATTCAGACGTGGCGCGAGAATTACCCGTACGATGAGCGCCTCTCCCGCGATGAGTATGAGCATGAGAAGCGCGCGCTCCAGATTGAGCTGCTGAAATGGCAGAACTGGACGAAGGATACTGGTCAGCGCCACATCATTATTTTTGAGGGCCGCGATGCCGCCGGTAAGGGTGGCACCATCAAGCGCTTTAACGAGCACCTCAACCCGCGTGGTGCTCGTACCGTTGCGTTGGAGAAGCCGTCGCCACGCGAGAGCACGTCGTGGTACTTCCAGCGCTACATCGAGCACTTCCCGGCTGCGGGTGAGATCGTGTTCTTCGACCGCTCCTGGTACAACCGTTCGGGCGTTGAGCGCGTGATGGGTTTCTGCACCGAGTCGCAGCACGCCGAGTTCCTGCGTGAGGTGCCGATGCTGGAGAACATGATCCTCGGCTCCGGCATTTCGCTGACCAAGTTCTGGTTCTCGGTGACCCAGAAGGAGCAGCGCACCCGCTTTGCTATCCGCCAGGTGGATCCGGTGCGTCAGTGGAAGCTGTCGCCGATGGACTTGGCGTCGCTGGATAAGTGGGAGGACTACACGCGTGCGAAAGAGGAGCAGTTCCGTTATACGGATACTGACGAGTCCCCCTGGATCACCATCAAGTCCAACGACAAGAAGCGCGCTCGCCTGAATGCGATGCGCTACATCCTGTCCAAGTTTGAGTACACGAACAAGGACCACGACGTGGTTGGCGAGCCCGACCCGTTGATCGTTAAGCGCGGCCGCGACCAGATCGGCGACTAGAGTCCCTGCTTAGCGACGACCCTCTGCCCCGGGATTCCGGCGCAGAGGGTCTTTTTCATGCGTTTGTATAGCGGGGTAAACGTGCTGGTGGGGAGTGTTTGACGCGGTTAGCGCGGTTGCTAAGAAATCCCTTGAAAAACTCACGCAAAAAGTGTGTCGAACATCTCCACCCCACCTTATATGTGACGTCGAACACCCGTTTTTCGGTGTCATTTGTCTGTAAGGCCAGCTCGCTTTTCGCAGCAAACGCAAAGGTTTGGAAACTTGCCTGAAACCATCCTTAACGAGGGAAAACGGCTCATATTTGCGCTTTACTTAAGTTGTGCAACCAAATAGACTTTACGGTGGCGCCCAGGCTGGGCCCAGAAGAATCGCACGGAGGATGTACCGCGCCACCGTGTTGAAGTACTTCTCTCGCTGACCAATAGGGCCCAGCGACAAACATTTCTCCGAAAGGACCACCACTATGGCAATTGCCATGAAGAAGACCGCTGCGATCGCAATCGCCGCAGGCCTGACCTTCGCCGGTTCCGCCGGCATCGCCGCGCAGGACGCGCTGGCGCAGGAAAACGCTCCTGCCGTAGCCGCGTCGACGATTGATGTAAATAAGAAGGGGTCCATCACCCTTTACAAGAAGGCTGATCCGGCCAAGACCGGCACGCCGACCGGTGAAAAGGATGACTCCGTCGAGGGGACGAACCTGCCGGGTGCTGGCTTCACGCTGTACAAGGTGACCAACGCTTCCCTGAAGACCAATGCTGATTTGGTGAAGGCCGCGGGTCTGACTCCCAAAACCGCGGAGATCGATGAGACTCCAGTGAAGACCGAAACCAAGACTGACGCAGACGGTAAGATTTCGTGGACTGACCTGCCGGTTGGCGTTTCCCTTGTCAAGGAAACCACTCCTGTGAAGGACTACTCCCCAGCAGCTGACTTCCTCGTGTTCGTTCCTATGACGAAGTCGAACGCTCAGGCGGGTGGCACGGAGTGGATGTACGACGTTGTCGCATATCCGAAGAACTATAAGCAGAAGAATCCGGAAAAGTCGGTTGTCGATACTGGCAAGAACGTGAGCCAGAACGTTGTATACACGGTGAAAACGTGGGCGCAGACGATCGACACCGAGCGCCAGCAGCGTACGATCTACCGGATCGAAGATACGTTGGATCCGAAGGCTACGACCACTGCGGATCAGGTCGAGATTCTTGGCGACAAATACGTGAAGGGCACTGACTACACCGTTGCTGTCGACGGCCAAAAAGTTGTCATCACCTTCCCCGAAGCTGGTGTGAAGAAGATCGCCAACGGTGAGGAGATCTCCGCCGAGATCACGGCCAACGTCAAGGAAATGCCGAAAGGTGGCATCCTGAAGAACACCGCTGTACAGATCGAGAACAACCCGAACAACGTACAGGAAGAGAAGAAGAAGCCGACGAACGAGGTCGAGACCCGTTACGCCGGTATCAAGTTCAAGAAGGTCAACAGCAAGGGTGACGCCCTTAAGGGCGCTGAATTCAAGGTCTACGGCGCTACTGACGGCCAGGATTGTAAGGCAGCGGTCACCAACGATAAGGCGCTTCAGACCACTGAGGGCAAGAACCTGTTCGTTTCGGATCAGGACGGGAAGGTGACGATCAACGGCCTGCACGTCAACGACCGTGCGAACAGCGATCAGAACACCAAGAATGAGTGGACAAAGTACTGCCTCGTAGAGACGAAGTCTCCGAAGGGCTACGAGCTGCTGTCCCAGCCGATCGAGTTCACCCTCCTGTGGAAGGACGCTGGCTCCCTCCAGAACATCACGGTTGGTGATAAGGAAGGCGAGGTCGTCAACTTGGACGACACCACTCCGTTCCTGCCGAACACGGGTGGTATGGGTATCGCCATCTTGGTCCTTGCGGGTCTCGGAATTATCGGTGGTGGCGCATACGTTGCTCGCCGTAATTCGAAGACTGCCTAGTTGTTAGGTGCTGGTGCAGCACCGGCGTTGTGTTGCACCACGCCGTCGGCGGAGGGCGTGAAACTCCGCCCATGTTTTAACCCCATAGTTCCTGTTGAGAAAGACGTTGATTGCTGTGACTGCTCCGGCAAAGGCAAAGCACAGGCGGCAGCCTGAGGCGAAGTCGCTGTTTCAGCGAATCGGTGTTCCAGCAATCATCATTCTTCTTGGGCTTGCTGTCTTGATGTATCCGGTTGTTGCTACGCAGTGGAATAACCGAGCACAAGAACAGGTAGCGAAGGACTATGAATCTCTGCTGCATGACCAGCCAGAGCCACAATTAAATACTGAGATCGAAGCTGCGAGGGCGTACAACGAAAGCCAGACGGACGGGCCAATCCTCGATCCCTGGTTAGCACGTGTGTCGAAGGATAATGCGTCGTACCAGGAGTATCTGGGCCAACTGTCGGGGTTCCCTGCAATGTCGCAGATTGTGATTCCGAGTATTGACTCCCGCTTGCCGCTGTATCACGGCACTGCAGAGGACACACTGCAAAAAGGCTTGGGGCACTTATTCGGTACGGCGCTTCCGGTTGGTGGTGAAGGCAGCCACTCCGTGGTTACAGGGCACACTGGAATCCCTACCGCAACCCTGTTTGACAACCTGTCAGACGTCGAAGTCGGCGACGCAGTCTACGTCTCCACGTTCGGTGAGCGCATGAAGTACAAGGTGTACGACATCGAGGTCGTCCTCCCCGACGAGACCGACAGCCTGCGCGCCGAGCCCGGCCGTGACCTGCTCACGCTGATCACGTGCACCCCGTACGGCATCAACACGCACCGCCTGCTGGTCCACGCCGAGCGCGTGCCAATGGATCCGGACGAAGCGCAGATTCTCGACGAATCCACCTCCACCTTCCAGTGGTGGATGTGGGCCCTCGGCGGCGTCTCCCTGCTGGTACTGCTGGCCCTGATCTGGTGGATCATCCGCGAAAAGAAGAAGAGCGACCGCAAGGACGCTATGAACAAGGAGGTTCAGTCCTAATGCGAGCTTCGAAGATTGTCGCGACTCTTGGCGCGGCGTCCATCCTGGCCACCGGCGCGTTCATGCCGTTTGCCGATGCCCGCGTGGTCTCCGGCAACGACAAAAACATCCCCGCCAACAGCGTGGACACCACCAAGCCGATCTTCCTGGTGGTAAAGAAGAACGAGCCGAACCCTAACGACGACATCCCCGCCGGCGCGAAACCACCAGCCATCGAAGGCTCCATCTTCGTGCTTTCCCGCGTGAAGGGCATCGACGTGACCACGGAGGAAGGCCGCGAGGGCGCCAAGAACCTCACGATGGAGGACGTTCGGAAGCGTGGACTGGAGGACGCCGATAGGGCGACCACCGACGCGAAGGGCCGAGTGCAGTTCAGCTACCTGAAGCCTGGCCTGTACCTGCTCGAGGAGCAAGCGCCTGACGACGACCACGAGTACCACCTCTCCAGCCCGCAGCTGATCATCCTGCCGCTTGGCGACGTGTCGGGTGAGCGTTTCACCTACGACAACGTCATCGTGACCAAGTGGGACACCGATCCGGGCCTGTCCCCGTCGCCGTCGCCGACGCCAACCCCGACGCCGGGGTCGTCGACACCAGCGACACCGACAACGCCGACATCGCCAGGGACCACCGCGCGGACAACGACACCTTCGGGCAGCACCGTGACCACGGTGACCACCCCGGTCAAGACCACGTTGACCACCACCCGGCCCGACGGCTCCACCACCGTGGTGACCACGCGAACTAGCTCCGTGACCACAGTGACCAAACCGGCAGATAACACCCGCGGCGGCGACCTGGCCTCCACAGGCGCGAACGTGCTGTGGGCCGCAGGACTCGGCGGACTGCTCATTTTGATCGGGTTCGTGCTGGCCCGGCGAAGCAAAAACGAAGAACAGACACGGTAGATAAGCGGATTTAGGAACAAGGATTATGCGAAACATTATGAAGCCTGCAGCCACTGCGAGCTCGCGCACCCGTCGCTCCGTTCGTGGAGTCGCTGCTGTGGTCGCCTCGTTGGCGCTCGCCGCCGGCCTGGGCTCCTACCCGGTCGACGCGCAGGAGGGGGTTGCTTCTGCGACTACGGCAGGTGCTGCGGAGAGTGCTGTGGCGGAGAACACGGTGGCGTCGGAGGCTGTAGAAACTAGCTCGGTAGCGCCGGTCAAAACCGAGGGTGATATGTTCCACTCGGAAAAGCTTGAGAAAGATAATGGATCTGGACCCGCTACACCCCAGATTTCACAATCTCCAATTAGCTGGACCCGTGAAGGTGACGTCGAACGCGTCGTCGTAGAAGACCCAGAAGGTGAAGTCTGGGAGTTTGGCGGCAAAGCGTCAAAGGAAGATGTGTTCGCTATCAAACGTGTAGGTGAAGGTGATATTGAGGAGATTCGTTCTGTCACAATCGATGATCGCGTAATTGAACCAGAGTTCTATGGATTCGTTAACGGCGAAGATGCCGATTACCTCGCATTTGACATCCAGGGCCTCCACACGATCCCACCAATGCGAGTCGAGTTCGAAGTAGTGACTTCCGGGGAATCTGTCTACTCAATCGCGGACAGCAACGATGTGCCGACTAAGGATGAACTTGCAGAGTCAGGCTTTGGGCAGACAATCGGCGCCGAGCTTAATGCGGGAATTGAGCTTGGCGTTGGTGAACTTCGAGCCTCGCAGCCAGGGCAATTTCCCGATCTCCCAGGCGTTTACGATCAAGAGTTTTCGCTGACTAGTCCGAAAGCAGATTGGCTAGATGGGAACCCACAACTCCAGTTTCGCGTGAATGAAACCGGAAACTGGCGGATGACGCGATTTGCCATCAAGAAGAACAAAGACAATGCAGCCACTAAGGCTATTGATGGACCGGTTCGAGTCCGGGTTGTCCGCGGGGGGAATACCGTTGTTGACCGTACCTTCGCTGACATTCAGAAGAGAGAGTGGGGGTGGAACGCTAACGGTAAATCTGAAGATACGGAATTCCGTCTTCTTCCCAAGGTCGATGACTTGTACCTCAAGGGCGGGGATACGGTCATTCTTAATCCCGTTGCGCCTGCAAGTGGTTTTTACCGTGTGCAAGTTTGGGGACAGAATCTCGATAGCCAGCCGCAGGATCACACGGTTGTAGTGTCTGGTGACGGTATCCCAGTGTCCGAGCACAAAACTCTGGGAAACAATCCATACGAGACGACTTTTGACGTGAAGTCGCGATCCGAGTTCACGAGTGCGACCGTAACGCTGAGTCCTACAGCAAATACTGAAGACGTATTTTTCTCTCTCCCCATTGAAAAGGCGGAAGGCGTTTCAATTCAGCGAAAGGTCGAAAAATACGGAGACCGTGTTGTTATTACCTGGTATCCGGTAAAGGATGGTAAGCAAATCGACTCCGTAATAATTCCTGCAGATTCAACTGTCACTTTGAGGACAACATATCGGTCGGCTCCGACGCGGGATGAGGAAATCGTACTGCACGGAAAGGTAGTCGAAAAGGAAGCAACGGAAGATCCAGATGGGTCAAGCACAACCACGGCACCATTGCCGATTGCGCCGCCGATTACGGAGGATGATGTTCCTCCAATTACGAAGCCCGGTGAAAAATGTACCTACCGTGACCCTAGTAAAGTCGATACTCGTCAACCCGCGCGCTCATTGACTGTTGCAGAGGAAGAATTCGGTTTTCGTCGATTCATTGTGGCCAGTCCGAATAGTTCTGGATCCCGTATCTCCTCGCAGCTTTATCTCGAAATCGACGATGAAGATTACGATGGTCGATTCGTACAGATGAAGATTGGTCCGAAGACTGGATGGGTGTACAACGCACTTGCATACAATCGTCAAGACAACTACTTGTATGCGATCAGTCAGCCACGGCACTCCACTGGACACGGTTACGAGGATGACCCCTGTTTTCCTGCAGGTCATTTGCTCCAAATTAACCCCTACACGGGACAGATCTACGACCTTGGAAAAGTGGATGGCTTTGAAGGCCAGCTACCTGAGGACCACAACAATTATGATGCGGTAGCTAACGACCTTGGTAGTGGAATTAACGCTGGTACCTTCGATTCGCAGGGGCGGTACTGGGTCTCCGGCTCATCGAACTGGGGCACAGGTAGGCTATATGAAATTGATCTAGCCAATGTAAAAGCAACATCGAAGAGTTCTCTCGGAGATCGGACACCACGACAAACACCATGGCGCCAAGAGCATAAATTCCGTTCAGTGTCCGAGGACTTTGTCAGCATTGATTCCGCCCCAGATTATGTATGGGGACTACAAAGTACTTGGGCAGCAGGGCAAGGGAAGATCTATCTCGAGCGCGTTGATCTGAGCGGAAAGCAGCAAGGACTTCGGCTTGATGTTACTGACCTTCTAGTTCCAGATACGAACCAGACCTTGGGACAATTTCTCGGCGCTTCGAACAACCGCTATCTTGTCTTTGGACAAGCTTGGGTGGAGGCTGACGGATCAATTGCGTTCGGGCTTGGTGGCGGGTCCGCGGCCGGACAGAATGAAGCGCAGATCATCAAGCTTAAGATTAATGATCCAACGAAAAAGCTAAGTGGGACTAAGACTGCTAAAGACCTCGGGATTACCGTAGTCGGGACAGGCTGGGCTCCAACCTCGTATAACACGGATGCCGCTTCGGCCCCTGCGCCGGAGAGTCCAAGCGTCAGGGTCGACCCAAAGGTCGAGAAAAAGGCCATTCAGGATCAAGTGGTCGACAATGGTGATGGAACATACACGGTTGACTATCGGGTGCTGCTTAAAAACGAAGATAAGGCTAATAGTGCGCGTTACCGGCGGGTAGTTGATACACCTCAGATGCCAGAGGGTGTCGTGCTTGAACGAACAAGTTGGTCTTTCATTGATGAGTTTGGACGTGAGCGTTCAAAGTCTTCCCAAAATGGAGATGGCCCGTTTATCCTTTCAGAAGGTGGCGAGATCCGACCGAGAGGCGAAAAGCAATTCGACGCTACAAGCAACGGTATGCATTCCTTTAACGTCAAAATGGTCTTCTCAGTTCGCCCAGGCGTAGTGCTTTCGGCGGAAGAAGAATGTAAGCCATATCAAGGTCTCTTCAATACAGTTAAAGTCGGACCAAACGAGGACACAGCCTGTGTTCCACCTCCAGAAAGCAAAAATGAAAAGGTTTCTTTACGTCTTGTGAAGATTTCATCCGAAGACTTTGAAGGAGAGTTGCCAAAGCCTGAAAACCGTTTGGAGGGAGCCGAATTCACTCTGGAAAAGCTTGGCGATGGTGAACATGTCGTGGACCGAAAACTGCTCGACTTCAGTGAGGAATTCGGCTTTTACAGGGCGGATGATTTGGAAGTCGGTAACTATCGACTTATCGAGACAAAGTCTCCTGTGGTAGATGGAAATGTCTATAGTTTGCTGGTTAAGCCGATTCTGTTCTCGGTTACCATGAAAGACGGCAAGGCAGCAGTTGTGATTGACCAGGATTCGGAGGTCATCGCGAAACAGGTGAACAATGAATCTGCGCCATCTACCTGGGGTCTTACCTCGACAGATGCCGTTTTGACAGTAGCCAACGTTCGCCAGGGCGATCTGCCGAAGACAGGAGGAACTGGTCTCCAGCTGCCGATCCTGCTCGGTGGTGCGCTGATCGCTGCGGGTGCGCTCGTGGGACGTCGTAAGGTATAACCGGGGCACCCCTCGCGGGTAAACGAACAGAACGGGCGTTGCACTGAACATCAAGGTTCAGTGCAACGCCCGTTCTGGGTAAAAGGAAACCCGCCTCCGAAGAGGACGGGGGATCTATGAGCACGAGTATATACGACCGGATGGATTCGCCAAGCCAACCGCCCCGACCCAACCTCTAAAACACCAACTGGTCCAGGAAGCGTTGCGCGCGTTCGGACTTCGGGGCGGCGAAGAACTCCTCGGGTGGGGCGATCTCCACGATGTGGCCGGCGTCCATAAACGCGATGCGGTTAGCAACCGCGCGGGCGAATGTTAGGACCACGGATTTAGTAACGCTGTGGTGAGTATCCAGTAACGCCCGGGTGAGTATC
>NZ_KV787074.1:0-1434 GCF_001806995.1 Corynebacterium sp. HMSC11D10 | reverse complement strand
TGTCATGAGTCGCGACATGCTTGACGGATGAGTCGCGACATGCTGGACGGACCGGCACCCCAGTTGTTTTTGTTCTGGGGTGCCGGTTTTGTTCATTCGGCGTGAAGTGGTGGGTCGCCGTGTTTCCAGTAGGCCTTTTGGTAGTCGCGGGCGGTGTCGATGTAGTGCTCGGTGATGACTTTTCCGGTTTCGGCGAGTGATGTGATGATGTGGTTGTCGGTGATGACCATGAGGATTTTCTTGTGTTTGTAGGCGCGTCCGATGCCGAGGTGGAAGAGTTTGCCGGCGTAGCGCACGGTGACTTTGCCGTTTTTGTCGACGGTGTCGTTTCGGGTGCGCCATTCTTCTTTGGGGTTGTCGTTGGGTGTGGCTTTGACTCCGGTGGTGTATGCCTGTTGTGGCGTGCGTCTGCCTAGGGCTCGGTGGGGGCGTGTGCAGTTGTAGTATTGGCGAAATTCGTTGAGGAGTTGTTGCAGCTCGTCGATGGTTTGTGCCGGGGGTTGGGCGTTGATCCATTTTTTGAGGGTTTGGTGGAACCGTTCGATTTTGCCCTTGGGTTTGTGGGTGGCCCGGCCGGCCGTTTTTCTGTTGGATTTTGTGCTTGGCGAGTGTTTTTTCGAACGCGTTTCGCCCGCCTTTACGTCCGGCAAGGCGGGCGGTGAACACCAGGCCGTTATCTGTCAGCGTGGATGCTGGTGGACCGTAGTGGGCAATGAGGCGACCCAGTTCGGCAGCGACGGCAGCGCCTGAAAATGCGGCAGCCGCGGTGATTGACAGCAGGTATCGCGAGTGGTCGTCGAGGAAGTCGAGGACTTCTACTCGTGTGTTGTCGGCAAGAAAGAGGTGGGTGATATCTGCTTGCCAGCATTCGTTGGGCATTGCGGCTTCGAAGCGGATGTAGGAGTTTTTCGGCCTCTTTTTCGGCTGTGGGGTGATGAGCCCTTCGTTCGTGAGAATGCGGCGGATCGTGGAAGTCGACGGGACACGTTTGCCGTCTTGTTCAAGGTGGTAGGCAATGGTTTCGGGCCCTGCGTCAAGTCCGTGCCGGGTGAGTTGCTTGCGGATGCCGATTATTTCGTTTCGTAACGCTTCTGGTACCGCGTGCGGGTGGGTGTGAGGGGCGCGTGATTTTGGTGCGATTGCATCTGCGCCGCCTGCGTCGTAGGCGTTGAGGATCTGGTGGACGCGTTGGCGTGAGATGCCGAAGCGTTTGGCGACGTTGGTGGGTGTCGCACCTTGGTCTCTGACGGCTCTGACAATGGCGAGGTTGCGGTTGGGACTGTTCATGATGTCAAATATGTCCCGACTCATCGGTCAAGCGTCACCGACACAGCTGAGGTAGCCCTAAGTGTCAACTATGTCGCGACTGACCTGTCAAGGATCACAACACCTTCTGCAGGCACACCCTGTCAAATATGTCGTGACTTCAGACAC
>NZ_KV787073.1:0-85826 GCF_001806995.1 Corynebacterium sp. HMSC11D10 | reverse complement strand
AAGCCGGAAGCCGAGAAGGTCTACAAATGCCATGGCATAAACGCTACGAAGCGATCAACCACCGCACAAGACCCACCACAAAAATGTGGATAACTCCAACACCAAATTCCACAAACCACTGGTTAGACGGTTTTTGGCGTTTTCGGTTTTCCGAAGGTCCAGACCTTATTGATCACAAAGTTCACCGGCATCGCGATCAGTGTGGAGATGGCTTGGGCCCAGTAGGATTTGGTGCGCAGGCCGGTGGAGTCGTCGAAAAGTGAATCGGAGAGTCCGATGGGGGTCGTCGGGTTCATGAGCAACGTCATGCATGTCAGTGACACCGCGAACGCGAGCGCGCCGGTGGCCAAGAAGGGGAAGAACCCGCGGATCCAGGAGCGCGCGTGCACCCCACGGAAGGTCCAGGCGCGGTTGAGTTGGTAGTTCCACGTGTTGGCCAGGAGGAACGCCAGGGTGGACATGAGGTGGTACCAGCGGATGTTCCAACGGGTGGAGCCGAGTTGCATGAACACGTCGTTGGCGTGCAGATCAAAGCCGTTCTCTAGGGCTTTGTTGGCCAAGTAGAACACGACGAAGTTCACGAGCACGCCGGAGCCGCCGACGATGCCGAAGCGCAAAAATTGGCGCAGCCCGGCAACGAGGCGTACGGCAGTGCTGCCGCTTTCGGGCGCGGCGGCGTGCTGGTCGCCGGCGGCCGGCGACGGATGAGTGGGGTTAGTCAACGGTGTTTCCTAGGCGGGCGACTGCCGCTTCGATGCGCTCGTCGGGTGCGGTGAGCGAGATGCGCACGTGTTGGGCGCCGGCGGGGCCGTAGAAGTCGCCGGGGGCGCCGAGGATGCCGTGGTCGGCGAACCAGTTGAGGAGTTCGCGGGAATCCATGCCGTCGTGGTGGACCCAGAGGTAGAGGCCGGCATCGGAGTCGTCGATAGTAAGACCTGCGTTTTGGAGGGCCTTCATGAGTACAAGCCGTCGCGCGGCGTAGGTGGAGCGCTGCATTTGTTCGTGCAGGTCGTCGCCGAGGGCGGCCACCATGGCGGCTTGGATTGGGCCGGGCACGATGAGGCCGGAGTGCTTGCGGATAAGCAGAAGTTCTTGCACTAGGGCTTCGTCGCCGGAGATGGTGCCGGCGCGATACGACGCCAGGTTGGACGTCTTGGACAGCGAGTGCAGGGCGAGCAGGCCAGTGTTGTCGCCGTCGGTGACGGACGGGTGCAGGATGGATACCGGTTCGGCGGACCAGCCGAGGTAGAGGTAGCACTCGTCGGAGGCGATGATTGCGCCGGTTTCGCGGGAGAATTCCACCCAGGCGCGCATCTGCTCGACGCCAAGGACTGCGCCAGTTGGGTTCGACGGTGAGTTGATGAAGACGAAGGCGGCGTCGCGGGGTGCGGCGGCGGGGTCGTCGCAACGAATAGCTTCGCAGCCTGCCATCAGCGCGCCGACTTCGTAGGTGGGGTACGCGACCTCGGGGATCACAACTTTCTCGCCGCGCAGGCCCAACAATGTGGGCAGCCACGCGACGGCTTCTTTGAGCCCGATCACGGGCAGCACGGAGCGTTCGGTCAATCCTGCAATGCCGAAGCGGCGGGCGTGGGAGGCCACGATCGTTTCGCGCAGTTCCGGCGTACCCGCGGTTTGCGGGTAGCCGGGCGTTGCGGCAGCTTCGGACAGTGCGAGTTGGATGGACGGGGCGACTGGGTCGACGGGGCCGCCGACGGAAAGGTCGATCAGACCGTCCTCATGGGATGCGGCGTGCTTGCGCACGTCGGCGATGGTGTCCCATGGGAAGTCGGGCAGCTGTGATCCGAGTGGGGTGCGTGCCACGGTTTAGTCCTGGTTCTGCGGCGGCAGTGCTGCGACGAAGGGGTGGTCGAAGTCCTGTGGGCCGGTCTTGGCGGCGCCGCCTGGCGAGCCGAGTTCGTCGAAGAAGCCGACGTTGGCGTCGTAGTATTCGCTCCACTCGTCGGGGGTGTCGTCTTCGTAGAAGATGGCTTCGACGGGGCAGGCAGGTTCGCAGGCGCCGCAGTCGACGCATTCGTCGGGGTGGATGTAGAGCATGCGCTTGCCCTCGTAGATGCAGTCAACGGGGCATTCTTCGACGCAGCCGCGGTCCATGACGTCGACGCACGGTTGAGCAATCACGTAAGTCATGGGAAACAGTATGTCACTTCGCCCTGATGAGTGGCCAAACGCCTCCGGCGATTCCGGTGAGAAGGAGTGCGAGGGTCCACCCGGTTGGAGGGAGGATGATCATGGAGGCGAACAGTGCTGCTGCCCAGACGGCAAGCGGAACAATCATGCTTTTCGACGACCACAGCCTCGCCGTTTTAGTCAACACCGCATTAAATACGGCGGCGATAATGACCCAGAACCAGTTCAGGTACGCCACTTCCAGGATGAGCGAGCCGAGCGCGCCGACGCAGAGCCAGGTGATGCCGGCGATGGCTTCACCGCGTGAAAATTCGGTTCGGATGACGGGGTGGCTCATTTGGGGATTCCGGATAGGACGTGGGTGGCGTCGTCGTGAAGCGGTGCGCCTGCGCCGAGTTGGAAGTGTTCGACGCGTTGGATGGGTTGGGTGATCAGGTTGGACAGGGCGTAGTAGACGACGGGACCTTGGGCGATGGCGGCGTGGGGGTTGACGTCGGTGGTGCGGCCGTCGGCGATCCAGAGTTGGGTGGCGTGGGCACGCATGGCGGTGATTTTGGCGCTGTAGGCGTGGTCGTCAAGGGAGACGGCGATGTCGGAGGTGGCGACTCCGTCGAGTTCGCCGGGTTGGGCAAGGCGCCAGCCGTCGGGGGCGGCTTCGGGCATGAGAGCTGCGGTTTCTTCGGCGAGGCGCACGGCCCACAGGATGCGCGGGATAGCGACGCGTTCGGCGGCGGTGTGGGTGATTTCGTGGGCGCGGATGTGGTCCGGGTGGCCGTAGCCGCCGTCGGGGCCGTAGGTGATGACAAGGTGGGGGCGCTCCGCTTCGAAGATTGCGGCGAGTTCGGCTACTGCGGCGTCGCCGGAGTTGACAAAGGCGCGCGGGTTGCGGCTTGCGGGCGAGCCGGCCATGCCGGAGTCGCGGAAGCGGCCGGCTCCGCCGAGGAAGGTGCCGCGCGCGCCGATGGCGGCCAACGACTCGCGTAGTTCGCCGATGCGGAAGCCGCCCAATTGGTCGGCTTCGTCGACGACGAGGTGCTGGTACGGCTCGCCGATAACTTCGCCTTCTTCGCCGAGTGTGCAGGTGACGACGAGGACGTCAGCACCGCGGCGGGTCAGGTCTGCGATGGTGCCTGCGGTGGTGATGGCTTCGTCGTCAGGGTGGGCGTGGACGGCCACTACCCGGTAGCCGGTGAGGTCGCGCGTTGTCATGGTTTCTCCTTCGGTGTCGGGCCTACTGTATCGGCCAGTTGCCAGCGGGCGGCGTCGCTGATACCCCCGGGCCAGGTGGAGACGCCTGGGATGGCGACGCCACCGGAGGATGCTGCGATGCGTGTTTCGTTGAGGATGGGCACCCACACGGCGTCGCGCTCTTCGGCTTCGGCCACGGCTGCTCGGGCCTCGGTCGCACTCATGGTCCCGTCCAGGATTCGCCCGGCGAGCGCTTCGTTGCCCACGGAGCACAGGCCGGAGAGGTTGCCAGCACGCGAAGTTTTGGACGGACACGCCATGCGGCTGGCAAGCGTGGTCATGGACGTGGAGTTGCGCTGCCACACCACTGCCAGGTCAACTTCCGACGATGGCAGGCTGCGCCCGGCGAGCGTCGTCGCGTCGGTAGAGGTGAGTTTTGCGGGAATGCCGGCGCCGTTGAGGATGTCGACAAGGGTGCGCGCCGCCGCGGCCGCCGCCGGGTCCATCGCATCCGCCCCGACGCGGATGGGCACGGTGCGCGCTCGTAGCGCTGCGGTGTCCTTCTCCCCCGGCGTGAACGCATGCTCTGCTACGGCCAGGTTGGTGCTGCGGCCGGCGGCGATGTGGGCGAGCAGGGGGACGTCGATAAGCGATCGCACTTGCTCGCGCATTGCTTGGTCGAGCCCGCTTGTCGCGGAGATGACGACGCCAAGCACGCGTGACGACGACCCCTCGCGCACCTCTACTCCAGGCACCCGGCGAAAGACCTCTTGCGTGGTTTCCTGCGGCGTGACGTCGACGAACGCGAGCTGGCCGGAGCGCAACTGGTCGGCGGTTTGTGTTGTATCGCGCGCGGCGGTCAGCGTCAAAATGTCCACGCTTGCTGGCTCAGTACCCCAAAACCTGTCGTTTCTATTCAGCACTACCGTGCCGCGGGCCCGGCCGACATCTGCCATGAGGAAACGCCCGGCAGACGCAGGGACCATGTTGCGCAGTGCGAACGGGAAATCGCTGGCGTCAGCGGCGAACAGGTGCGACGGCAGCAGGTGGGCAAAGAGCTCCTCGCGGTTAGCCACGGGGCGCTCAAAGTCCACATCGACGACCTTGCCGCCTTGACCAGAAATGCGGATCGCCTGAATTGCCCGGTAGGCCGCAGGGTTGACGGTGCCGGCGGTGGTCACCATCCCGCGCCACAGGTAGGCAAAGTCGGATCCGGTAATCGGGGTGCCGTCAGACCACTGCGCCTCCGGTGCGATGACGTAGCGCACGGTTTGGGCCGCGGGCGAGGTCGGCAGCGTTGAAACCCCCACCAGCAGGTCCCTGTTCGGGCTCGTGCCCACATATGCGCTAGGCAGGGTGAGGTCTGCGATGGCACGCACCGTCGAGGAATCGTCCGCAATCAGGTGCGGGTTAAAGCCTCCTCGTACAGGGTCGACGCCCACTTGTACCTGGGTGCGGTCGCTGCGGCGCGGGTTGTCGTCGGAAGGTGTCGTCGATACGCCAGATGTCTCGCTTTGGGCGGACTCCGGCTCAACGAGCGGCGGCGGGCCCGGGTTCGCCGAGCACGACGCGACGAGGCAAAGCGCGGAAAGCGCCGCCGCAGCACGGGTGGCTGGGCGGCGCGATCGAGGAGGCTGCATGAAGAACAGGCTAGCTGTTCTTCTGCTTCGCACGGGAGCGGGCACGGCCACGCTCGGTAGCGTTCAGAATGAGCTTGCGCACACGCATCGCCTCAGGGGCAACCTCAACACATTCGTCCTCGTCACAGAACTCGATGGCCTCATCCAGGGAGAGGGTGCGGGCCTTCTGCAGCGTGACAGTCGCGTCCGCAGTGGCGGAACGCATATTGGTCAGCTTCTTTTCCTTGGTGATGTTGACGTCCATGTCCTCGTCACGCGAGTTCGCACCAACGACCATGCCTTCGTAGGTCTCGGCACCCGGCTCGACGAAGAAATCGCCGCGGTCTGCAAGCTGCTGCAGGGCGTACGCGGTGACCTGGCCGGAACGGTCGGCGACGAGCGAACCGGTCGGGCGGCCCTTGATCTCGCCGGCCCACGGACGGTGCTCGATCGAGTAGGAGTTGGCAATACCGGCACCACGGGTCTCAGTGAGGAAGGTCGTACGGAAACCGATCAGGCCACGCGACGGGACGTCGAACTCCATGCGGACCCAATCGCCGGAACCCGCGTTGGACATTGCGGTCATCTGACCCTTGCGGTTTGCCATGAGCTGGGTGACAGCACCCTGGTGCTCCGACGGGACGTCGATGATCATGTGGTCGTACGGCTCGTAGGTCTTGCCGTCGATCTCCTTGGTCACTACCTGCGGCTTGCCAACGGTGAGCTCGAAGCCTTCGCGACGCATCGTCTCAATCAGCACGGTCAGCGCCATCTCGCCACGGCCCTGAACCTCCCACGCGTCCGGACGCTCGGTCGGCAGCACCTTGATGGAGACGTTACCGATGAGCTCCTGATCCAGACGAGCCTTGACCATGCGGGCGGTGAGCTTGTCGCCACCGTTACGGCCAGCCATCGGCGAGGTGTTCACGCCGATGGTCATGGAAATTGCCGGATCGTCGATGGCGATGCGCGGCAGCGGCTCGACGTGCTCCGGATCGCACAGCGTGTCACCGATCATGATGTTTTCCACACCGGAGACAGCGGCAATGTCACCTGCGACAACGCCGCCTTCAGCCGGAACACGGTCGAGGCCCTCGGTGACGAGCAGCTCAGCGATCTTGACGTTCTTAACCTGCTGGTTGCCGTCCTCGTCGTAGTGGACCCATGCGACCTGCTGGCCCTTCTTTACCGAGCCCTTGAACACACGGATCAAGCCGATGCGGCCCAGGAAGGAGGAGGAGTCCAGGTTGGTCACCTGTGCCTGGAACGGAGCGTCGATCTCAGCGGACGGCTCCGGCAGGACGTCGTAAATGACGTCGAACAGCGGCTGTAGGTCCTCGTTGTCCGGCAGGTTGCCGTTGCCCGGGTTTTCCAGGGACGCGCGGCCTGCACGGCCTGAGGTGTACAGCACCGGCAGCTCGAGGAGGTTCTCAGCAGCCTCTGCAGCCTCCGGGTCCTCCAGGCCAGCGCCAAGTTCGAGCAGGAGGTCCTGTGCTTCCTCAACGACTTCGTCGATACGTGCGTCCGGACGGTCAGTCTTGTTCACACAGATGATGACCGGCTTCTTCGCTTCGAGGGCCTTGCCCAGGACGAATCGGGTTTGCGGAAGCGGGCCTTCGGAAGCATCGATCAGCAGCACGACACCATCAACCATGGACAGGCCGCGCTCGACCTCGCCACCGAAGTCGGCGTGGCCCGGGGTATCGATAACGTTGATGACCAGGTCCGCACCGTCCTTGCCTTTACCGGCGCGACGGATGGCGGTGTTCTTGGCCAAAATGGTGATGCCACGCTCGGACTCGAGCTCGCCGGAGTCCATCACGCGGTCGCCGTGCTCGCCGTGGTCGCCGAAGACGCCGGACTGCTCCAGCATGGCGTTGACCAGGGTGGTTTTGCCGTGGTCAACGTGGGCGACGATGGCTACGTTGCGAAATTCAGGGTGCGACACTCAACAGATCCTTTTACATTGTCGGAAATAACGGTTACACGATACTCCCCAGCTAAGTTGAGCGCACCTCTCCGCTACCCCTCCAACGTGGCGCGGAGCTCTGCAAACGCGTCATTAAAAAACTGTTCGGCCGTTCCAGTAGTAATGACAGCACCTTCAGTCCCTCGCGCGGAGAGCTCGACGGTGGTGGTGCCATCGCCGTTATCTGCGGCATCGATAGCCAGCGGCGCCTGGTAGTCCTTATTCAAATACACACCGATAAGACGGAACTTCAGTGCACTGCCGACGTTGACAGCCAGTTCGCTGGCGGTTTTGTCCTTGACGTTGAACTTGTCCAGTCCGGACAGCCGCTGCTCAATCTCTTGCAGTGACAGGTTGGTGGTGAACGTCTGGGTATCCATTGCGATCAGTCCTTTCAGTGTTGGGGACAACGGATCTCACGTTCTCACAGGCCTTAAATGTGCCCGTGCTCACAATCGTAATCAGGTGTAACTGTGGGCACGCCTGGAGTTTCCCGGCAATTTTCCTTGCAAAATCAACGGTTTCCACTTGACGCTGTTACTTATGTGACTAATGTTGCTTGAGTTAATGTCCGTGGCCCCTATGTAATAAAGGACAGCCGTGCGCACTCCCCGATCTTTTGCACGCTCCGCCGTCGCGGCGGTTTGCGCTGCCGGCATGCTGATTGCCGGCGTCGTCGATACGCAAATGGCTCATGCCAAATCATCGAACCCGCTCGATAGCCTTGGCCGCCCCACCCCCGAGACCGTCGCCCGAGTCCACGCGTTCGCGGACCAACCACAGGTGCCGGAACAGGTAGGCAACGCACTTCGCACCGCAGTGAACTTCTTCGCTGGCACCGGCGAGCTCGGCGGACCTCCGCTACCCGAGGACGCCCCCGCCTTCACACAGTTCGCCTGGCCGACGGTCTCCGGGCACTGCATGGGCAAGGGGCTGCACTCGACCGCGTCCGCAATTGCGGTACCGGGACCGACCAAAACACCAGCGCCAGGCGCAGGCGCGGGACAGACCACGTTTGTGTTCACCGCACTGGGCACCCCGGCCGCCGCCAAGGACCAGGGGCTCATGAAGGTGTACTGGGTTAACCTCAACACTTTTCGCACCGGCGTAACACCTTTAGATAACAACGGGATAAACCCAACAGGACCGTCCACCCTGTCCGCCACCGCAAACACAGGCAAGGGCCGCGTCCTCGCAGTCGTCGACGGTGCAGTACGCACCACCGACAAGACCTGCGCATTTGCCCCGACCGCCGCTTCGATCAACGTGAGGTAACCGATGACCGTCGACCTACACCCGGTAAAGCAAGAGACCTTTGACACGTCCGCGAACATCAACACGGACCCAAAGGGATTCCTGCGCGAGGTAGACACGTACCAGGTCACCGACTTTGGCCTCTACATGGCACGCGGGGCGAATCACCCCGAGTTCGGCTACCTAGAAAGCTGGCTGCTGCCGGAACTCGGCCTGCGGGTAAACATCTTCCACTACCGCGAGGGCGCAGAGCGCGATCAGGACTTCTACTTCGACATCGCCGACATTGACGTTGATGGCGATATCTGGCGCACACGCGACCTGTACGTCGACATTGTGTCGCTGACAGGCAACCCGATCGACGTGCTTGATATCGACGAACTCGCAGCCGCGACGTCTGCAGGCTTGATCACTGCCGAAGAAGCAGAGAAGGCTATGGACGTCACCCTCAACGCCGTTGAAGGCATTACCCGACACGGCGACGACGCCATGGAGTGGCTGCGCGCCCTGGGTATTGAACTGACGTGGGCGGACACGGTTGAGCTGACCCCCGCCATGTAGGGCGCGCCAACATCACCTTCTGCCCCATTCGCTTCACCGCGGATGGGGCATTTTGCATCTGAATAACATTCACGCTTTATGCAGAAACTGGGGAACGCTTGAGACAGTTACATATGCCTATCAGCGTGCAGAAATAATGCTCCCTGCCCCTTTCCTGTGAACCAGTCAGGTCTGGGCCGTAAATTACTTTTCAGTTTTGCTGTGAACTGCCTAACACTTCATGTAAGTTTTTGTGCAACCTGATTACGTCGTGTTCACCTGAGCTTCAAGTTTTGGTGGGCCCAATCGTGGTGCAGGGGTCGTCGAAATATCCATTTCGTCGTACCGCCCAACACGGGCAACCGTCGCAAAGTTCTCTGCGTACGGACGATCACTGAAAGGACCCAGACCATGAGCAAACGCCTCCGTGTCGCCGCTCTCGCCGGACTCTCCTCCCTGTCCCTCGTCCTCGCCTCCTGCTCCTCGGATGGCGGAACCGAAGAGACCACCGCAAACCAGGCCGGACAGGACTCCGCGAACTCCAAGGAAGCTGACAACTCGGGCGAACAGCTCGAAGTCAACGCTGCCGGTGACTACAACCCGCTCGAGCGCGACCAGATCCAGGATGGCGGCGAGCTCACTCTCGCGATTACCGAAATTGCTGAGCAGCAGAACGTGTTCCACGCGAACATGACGTCCTACACGGACACCATCTGGAGCAAGTACAACCCGCAGCTCACGCTTTTCGACGGCGACGGCACCTATCACCCGAACCCGGCTTATCTGACCGACGTGAAGGATGAGACCGTCGACGGCAAGACCGTGGTCACCTACACCATCAACCCGGACGCCGTGTACAACGACGGCACCCCGCTTGACTGGACCGCCTTCGAGAACACCTTCAAGTTCAACAACGGCTCCAACCCGGATGTCCAGGTCAACTCCACCGACGGCTACGAGCTCATCGAGTCCGTCGAGCGCGGCGAGGACGACAAGCAGGCCGTTGTCACCTTCAAGCAGGCATACCCGTGGTGGGAGGGCCTCTTCGGCACCCTCGTGCCGCCGCAGGTCAAGGACGCGGACACGTTCATGAACGCTTACCTGAAGAAGGTCAACCCGGAGTGGGGCGCTGGCCCGTTCAAGGTTGAGAACGTTGACTTCGAAGGCGGCACCGCCTCCTTCGTCCCGAACGAGAACTGGTGGGGCGAGAAGCCGAAGCTGGACAAGATCACCTACCGCCAGATGGAAGACCAGGCATCCCTGAACGCCTTCCGCGCAGGCGAGATCGACGCAACCGGCGTTTCTTCCCGTGACCGTCTGGCAACGGCGAAGGAGATGGGCGACTCCATCGAGATCCGCACCGCCCTGAACCCGGCGAACTACCTGATGACGATCAACTCCACCGCCCCGGGCCTGGACGACATCAAGGTCCGCGAGGCCATCATGCG
Organism: Corynebacterium sp. HMSC11D10; assembly: GCF_001806995.1. Taxonomy (NCBI): domain Bacteria; kingdom Bacillati; phylum Actinomycetota; class Actinomycetes; order Mycobacteriales; family Corynebacteriaceae; genus Corynebacterium; species Corynebacterium sp. HMSC11D10. The sequence goes on along the minus strand of NZ_KV787073.1, from coordinate 75,657 downwards.
CGGTGTTGACCGCGAGCAGCTCGCCGCGATCCGCTTCCAGGGCCTCGGCTACACCGAGGATCTGCCAGGTTCGTTCAACCTGTACCAGACCCAGCCGGGCTACGAGGACAACTTCGGCGAGGTCATCCAGTACGACCCGGAGAAGGCCAAGGAGCTGCTCAAGGAAGCAGGCTACGACGAGTCCAACCCGCTGTCCGTGCGCTACGTCACCCTGGGTGACTCCCCGATGATCCAGGCGACCACCACTGCCCTGCAGGCAATGCTGCGCAACATTGGCATCGACGTCCAGGTTGAGGAGCGTCCGAGCTCCGACTTCTCCAAGGTCGTCTCCGAGCGCGACTTCGACCTGTTCATGTCCGGCTTCCGCTCCTCCGACCCGTTCGGTGTGGCGTACTTCGGCCAGATCTACAAGTCCGATTCCGAGCTGAACAAGTCCGGCACCGGCACCCCGGAGATGGACAAGAAGATTGAGGAACTGCAGCAGCTCCCGGATGCTGACGAGCAGATCAAGCGCGCAAACGAGCTTGAGAAGGAAGCCCTGGCTCAGTACGGCATCATGCCGTACGCCAACGGCCCGGCCATCGTCGCCGTGAAGAAGGGCCTGGCAAACTTCGGTGCTAACTCCTTTGCGATCCTCCCGATCGAGAACGTGGGCTGGGCGAAGTAACCGTAACGGTTCGACGCACGTGAAATCCACGAACTGAGTGCGAGCCCGCCCAGCATTCCCACGCTGGGCGGGCTTCCAATCTTTCTCAATAACTCCCCCGTCCGCCCACCACGGAACTGAGAGACACTATGTTTCGATACCTGATCCGGAAGACACTGAGCTGGGGCTTGATTGTTTTTCTTGCCACCAACCTCACGTTTTTTCTCGCCAGCTTTTTCCTCGATCCCCGCGCCAACTACTTTGGCCGCCGACCACCTCTGCCAGAAGAGCAGATCGATGCACTGCTCGATCCGTTGAACTTGAACCCAAACACACCAATCTTCGAGCGTTGGTGGACGTGGCTTACTGGCGTCCTGACGCGTTGGGACTGGGGTAAATCCCCGATCGGCGACTCCGTCAATGAACAAGTCTCCTACCGCATCTGGGTCTCCGCGCAGCTGACCCTGTTTGCCACCCTGCTGTCGATCCTCCTCGGTGTCGCCCTCGGTGTGTACACTGCGTCGCGCCAGTACAAGCGCGCCGACCGCATGTGGCAGGGCATCTCGATCATCACGATGAACATTCACGTGGTCGTCGCCTCGATCGCCGTGGTGTGGTTCGGTCTGAAGGTCAACGAGTGGACCGGCAAGCGCGTCTTCTACGTCACCGGTGCTTCCAACCCGGGCGTTGAAGGGTTCTTCCCGAAGATGGTCGACTACGCCCAACACCTCGTGCTCCCCACCTTGTCACTGTTGATCATTTCGTATGCGGGCTATCACTTCATGCAGAGAACACTGCTGTTGGATAACTTGAACGCCGATTACGTCCGCACCGCCCGCGCGAAGGGCCTAACCAAGGCGCAAGCAGTGCGCAAACACGCGCTGCGAACCTCGCTGATTCCGGTTGCTACCTCGGTGGCGTTCTCGGTGCCCGGCATCTTCACCGGTGCCGTGATGACGGAGCGCATCTTCGCGTGGCAAGGCATGGGCCAGTACTTCATCCAAACGATTGCGCGTAACGACGTCCACGGTGTCGTCGTTGTGGCCGCATTCGGTGCCGCAATGACCGCAGTGTCCGCTATCTTGGCCGACCTCATCGTTGTTGCCCTCGACCCGCGCGTGCGCGTGAGCTAAGGAGATCACAGCCATGACAAACAAGCCACCACGCGGTACGTCCCGCAAGCTCAGTGACCCCCGCGCCCACGCCACCTCGAGCGAGCTGGCGCTGCACGCCGCAATGCCGGTCAACGACATGACCGCCATCTCTGAGACCGGCCGCCAGGCCGACGGCGTGATGAGTAAAGACAAGAAAACGCGCCCGATCCAGCCGAAGCAGGGCGACAGCGTCGAAGATCAGCAGACGATGCGCGCGACTCGTAAGTCGAAGATTTATCTGCGCCGCTTCATGCGTAACAAGGCCGCGGTTGTCGGCCTGGTGATTTTCTTCCTGATGGTACTGCTCGCGCTCTTTGGCAAGTTCATGACGCCGTGGAGCTACGACGACCCGGACTTCATGAACCTGTCCGTCGCGCCCTCCGCTGAACACTGGTTTGGCACTACTGACTCCGGCAACGACCTGTTTGCACAGGTGGTGCACGGCCTCGGACGCTCGCTGTCGATCGCTGTGCCGGCATCGATTGCCACCACGGTGATCTCCGCGATTGTCGGTGCAGGTGCTGCCCTGTTTGGCGGAAGCTTGGAGAAGATTGTGCTGGCAGTGATCCACTTCCTGCTGGCTGTGCCGACGTTCCTCATCATCGCCCTGCTGGTATCCGGCTCGGGCGGCGACTGGAAGGTGCTCACCGTCGTGCTCATCGCGTTTGGCTGGATGTACTCAGCACGTGTGATTTGGTCCTTGTCGTTGTCCATCCGCGAAAACGACTATGTGCGTGCCGCCAAGTTCATGGGCGTGTCCAACTCCAAGACAATCGTGCGCCACATCATCCCGAACGTCGCGTCGCTGCTGATTATCCAGCTGATGTTGGGCATCGTGTCCACGATCATGTCTGAGACCGCCCTGTCGTTCTTGGGCCTCGGTGTGAAGCTGCCGGACGTGTCCCTGGGTACGTTGTTGCAGTCTGGTACCGCAACCCTGGTGACCGCTCCGTGGCAGTTCTACTTCCCTGCCCTCGTCCTGACCTTGCTCACCGTGTCCATGGCGTTCATCGCCGATGGTCTGCGTGACGCACTCGACCCGAACTCGAACTCTGGAGGTTCTGCAGCATGACAACCAGCATCAACAACTCGGGTTCCCCGGTGCTTTCGGTACGCGACCTCAACGTGTCGTTCCCGTCGGAAGCCGGTGTGGTCCGCGCGGTGCGAGGCGTGGATTTCGATCTCCTCCCAGGCCGTACCCTCGGCATCGTGGGCGAATCAGGTTCCGGCAAGTCCGTCACCTCTCTCGCTGTCATGGGCCTGTTGCCGGATTACGCCAAGGTCACCGGTTCTGTGATGTTTGAGGGCGAGGAGCTCCTGGGCAAGTCGGATGCCGCCATGTCGAAGATTCGTGGCAACGGCATCGGCATGATCTTCCAGGATCCGCTGTCCGCTCTGACTCCGGTGTACGACATCGGCACGCAGTTGGTGGAAGCCATCCAGGCGCACACGAACATCTCTAAGTCGAAGGCGATGGACCGTGCTGCAGAGTTGCTCGATCTGGTGGGTATCCCCGAGCCGAAGAAGCGGCTGCGTTCCTTCCCGCACGAGTTCTCGGGCGGCATGCGTCAGCGTGTGGTGATCGCAATTGCGATTGCGAACAACCCGAAGGTGCTTATTGCCGACGAGCCCACCACAGCCCTCGACGTGACCATCCAGGCTCAGATTCTGGACGTGATCAAGACGGCGCAGCGTGAGACCGGCGCTGCCTGCATCATGATTACCCACGACATGGGTGTGGTGGCAGGCACCGCCGATGACGTGCTGGTGATGTACGGCGGACGTCCGGTCGAGCGCGCCGAAGTCCACCAACTGTTCGGCAACCCGAAGATGCCGTACTCGGTGGGCTTGCTGGGCTCTACCCCGCGCGTGGATCAGCCGTCTAGCGAGCCACTGACGTTTATCGACGGCAACCCACCGATGCTCATCGACGTCGCCGACCGCTGCCAGTTCGCACCCCGCTGCCCCATCGCCACCGAGGCCTGCCTGACGCAGGAGCCGCCGCTGGTGCCGAACAAGGGCGACGAGAACCACATGGTTGCGTGCGTGCGCCACGATGAGATTGAAAACGGCACTCTCGACGGTAAGCCGTTGTTCCCCGCACCTGTCCTGCCGGAGAACAAGTTCGCGGGCATCCCGCGCGAGGAGCGCGAAGTCACCCTCGAGGTAGAGAACCTTTACCGTGCGTTCCCACTGACCAAGGGCGCGCTGGTGAAGCGCCGCATCGGCACCGTGGAGGCTGTGAAGAACATCTCCTTCGATGTTCGCGCCGGTGAGTGCATGGCCATTGTGGGTGAGTCCGGTTCCGGTAAGACCACGACCCTGCTGGAGATCATGGGCCTGGATCCACAGGGTGATTCCCGCATCGTGATCTGTGGCAAGGATGCGGCGAAGATGAGTGCGTCGGATCGTCGTCAGGCACGCCGCAATATTCAGATGGTGTTCCAGGATCCGATGAGCTCGCTGAACCCGCGTATGACGGTCAAGGAGATCATCCAAGAGCCGTTGGATGCGTTGGGCTACGAGGGCGACAAGGATGCCCGTATCTCCGAGCTCATGCGCACGGTGGGTCTGGATGAGAAGCAGTTGGACCGCTTCCCTGGCCACTTCTCTGGTGGTCAGCGTCAGCGCATCGGCTTGGCGCGTGCGTTGGCCACGAACCCTGCGGTGATCGTGCTCGACGAGCCGGTATCGGCCCTCGACGTGTCCATCCAGGCCGGCGTGATCAACCTGCTGGATTCGCTCAAGCGCAAGCTTGGCTTGTCCTACCTGTTCGTCGCACACGATCTGTCGGTGGTGCGCCACCTGTCGGATCGTGTGGCCGTGATGTACAAGGGCGACTTTGTGGAGTTCGGCGAGACCGACGACGTCTTCGACAACCCGCAGCACCCGTACACGAAGGCGCTGCTGTCGGCGATTCCGATCCCTGATCCGGATGCGGAGCGCTCCCGCGTGCGTACGGTGTACAAGCCGGAGGAGGCTATCTCCTAACCGTCACATCGACGGGCAGCGTCGGAAGTCGTGCTTCCTGCGCTGCCCACATCCCCCACCAGGGGGCGTAGCCCGGGTCCCTGCGCAGGGCCCGGGTTTTTCGTGTCTTTAGGTCGGCGGTCACGCGGATGGTGTTGACGGTTCCACGCGCCCGGGCAGCGCTTATCGACGACTCCGTGACCGCCCCAACACCTTCCACCACAAGATCCTCTGCCGGGTCGAGCGGCACCCACTTCGTGCGCTCGTGGTTGATCCAATCCCAGCGCCAAAACCCTGGCCTGGCAGGGTGCAGCACGTCGCGGGCGACCATCGCGGCACCTTCTCCGAGGCCGTACCAACCGGGGTAAAAATCGTCGAGGTGCACCACCCGGATACCGAGCGCGTCCCCGATCTGGTTGGCCAGGGTGGTCTTGCCGGAGCCAGATGGGCCATCGATGAGCAGTGTGTATGTCATCGCACTGACCACACTGGGCGCAGGTCGCCTGTGAGCCACGCGATGCCAAGCGCGACAAGTGCCATGCCAAGGCACACAACCATGACGCCCCAGTCGCGGCTGCGCAGTTTGGATTCTCGGGCCCAGGAGCGCTTCGTCGGTCCACCGAAGCCACGGGCCTCCATTGCGGTGGCGAGTTTTCCGGCACGGCGCAGCGACATCACCAGCAGCCCGAATGACAAGGTGAACCAGTATTTAATCTTGCCCTGGTCTGCGATGCCGCGGGCGCGGCGAGAGCGGCGCATGGCGTCCAGGTCGTCGCGAAGCAGTGTGAGCATACGAAGCGCCGCAACGGTGCCGATGACAAAGCGTTCGGGCAGGCGAAGGACTTGGGAAAGGCCGTCGCCGAGATCCGTCGGGTCAACGTCGGCGGATAGCAGCACCACCGGCAGCGCGATGGCAAGCACTCGCAGCACCATCGCACCGGCAAGGGAAACAGACAGTTCCGTGACGTGAATCAAACCCCAATTCAGGTACGTCTCCCCACCCGCCTGGCCGTAGAGTGCCATCGGAATGCCAGCCAGGGGCGCGACGATGAGGATCGGCACCGCGCGTTTGAAAAACCGCCCGTAGCTCAACCCACACAACGGCACCATGAGCAGCGTGAACGCGAGCACAACGGTGGCCGAGACCCAGTCCACGGTGAACATCAACGGGGTGGTCAGTAGCGCCAGGCCAAGGATGCGGGTGACCGGATTGATGCTTGCCAGCAGGTTCATGGCTACCTCTCCCCTGCCGTGATGTGCTCGGTGTGGTCTCCAAGCGATGCGATAAACGCCTCGTCGTGGGTAATCGAGATGACCGTGACGCCCTTGTCCGTGAGTTCGCGGATCAGGCCGACGAGTTCGACGAAGGTGCGATCGTCCTGGCCGAAGGTCGGCTCGTCCAAAATAAGCAACTTCGGAGCGTTGACCAGCGCGGTTGCCACCGAAAGTCGGCGTTTCTCCCCGCCAGAGAGTGTGAACGGGTTGGCGTCGACGAGGTGGGTCAGGCGCAAACGCTGCAGCAGATCATCGATGCGTTCCTGCGGCGCACCAGACAGCGCCATTTCCTCGCGCACGGTGGCAGTGACAAATTGGTGTTCCGGTTCCTGGAAGACGTACCCGATGCGTTGCGCCAGATCTGCCGAGGACCAGTCAATCGACGGCTTGGCTAGCCCCTGGCGGATAGTTTCCGAGTACTCCACCCGCCCTTGCTTCGGCGGTGTGAGCCCGGCAAGTACCTGCACGAGCGTAGTTTTTCCCGAGCCGTTTTCACCGGTGACCACAGTGGAGAACCCCTCAGGCGCAAGCACCGTGCGCGGCGGGCCGAAGCGTGTCAGCAGATTCTGTGTCGATACCGCAGCCGGCGTGCCTGCGGGCACATGCTTCGCCGGCGGCAGTGCGGGTAGCTGCGGCAATTCCCCCTCAGTAATGCGGCGAAGACCGTCCGCATCCAATCGGTAGTAGGTGTCCACCACGTGCGACCAGTGCTTCGGGCGGTGCTCCACCACGATCAGGGTCGCGCCGTTGCGTGTGCAGACGCGGTCGACGGCGTTGATCACCTCGTCGCGGCCACGCGGGTCGAGGTTCGCCGTCGGCTCGTCGAGCACCAAAATATCGGCCCCCATCGCCAACACCCCGGCCAGTGCAAGGCGTTGCTTCTGTCCACCGGACAGGCGTGATGTGGGGTGATCGAGCGGCAGGTCCAGGCCCACGGCCTCCAGGGAGGCCTCCACGCGGCGCCAAATCTCCTCGCGCGGCACGCCAAGGTTTTCGGCGCCGAAAGCGACATCGTCGCCCACACGCGACAAAATCGTTTGCGCCTCCGGGTCCTGCAGCACCATGCCAACCGTGCCGTTGACCTCGAGGGTGCCGGTGCGGCTGCCGTCCTCGGAGTCGTCGATAAGTTTCGCGATGACCGCGAGCAGCGTGGACTTGCCGGAACCAGAGTCGCCGGAGATGAGGATGCGCTCGCCGCGCTCGACGTCGAGATCAACGCCGGTAAACGCAGGTTGGGGGCGCGTGGCGTGCTGGTACGTCAACCCTCGAGCACGGATCGCCAGCGTCATTTACGCAGCCTGGTTGAAACGCTCACGGCCGGCACCGAAGCGGTCCAGCGCACCGGTCTTCGCGAGTGCCTTGACCAGGTAGTGGCACAGCACGCCGCCAAGGATCGCACCGGAGATGACCATACAGGTCAGGTAGATGATGTTGAACTGCAGGCTCATCGCCAGGTTCGCCGACAGGAACAGCTCGAGGATGAACGCGCCGACAGCAGAGCCGACACCGGCAAGGATTGCCACCGGCAGGTCGAAGCGGCGGTACGCGAACAGCAGGAAGATCAACCCTGCGCCAAGACCTTGGGCAAGGCCCGAGTAGAGCGTCTCAATGCCCCACTGGCTGCCGATCAGCGCTGAAACCGACGCCGCGATGACCTCGACGAACACGGCTGCGCCAGGCTTGCGGATGATCAGCCCGCCAAGCACACCGCCGGTGAACCAGATACCGGTGACCAGGCCACCAAGGCCCGGCGTGAGCGTATCCAGCGCCTTAAACCCTGCGTAGCCAACGCTGTTCCACACCCAAAACAGCAGACCACACGCCACACCGAGGACGGCGGCGGTGACAATATCGATTACACGCCAAGAATTGTTCTTAACAGGCACAGTCATGTGCTTTCCTTCCTATCGCCGGCATTACCCGGATCAGGTTCAACGGTCCGCCCGAAGGCATCTCAGCTGCGAATGCAGCACCCGTGTGTGTTCAGTTCTCGGAGGCGATGCTACAACACGCCCCAGACATGCTTATCGACGACGTCCCGCATCGGTGCGGTGGCGTCGTCGATAAGCAATAGCTCCTAGCCGCGCCCCAACTCGATGTGGAGACCCGGCACGGAATCGATCAGGTTGCGGGTGTAATCCGCCTGCGGGTCGGCGAAGATCGCATCCGCCGGCCCCTGCTCCACGACCTTGCCCTGGCGCATCACCACAATGTCGTCTGCGGTCTCGCGGACCACAGCCAAGTCATGGGTGATGAACAGGTAGGACAGGTTCATCTCATCCTGCAGGCCCTTGAGCAACTGCAGAATCTGATCCTGCACGAGCACGTCGAGGGCCGAGACCGCCTCGTCGAGGACGATGACCTCTGGGCCCAACGCCATCGCACGTGCAATCGCGATGCGCTGACGCTGACCGCCAGAGAGCTCGTTCGGGTAGCGACGCATCGCGGACCTCGGCATCTGCACCATGTCCAGCAGCTCCGCCACGCGAGCGTCGCGCTCCTTACGCGAGCCCACCTTGTGCAGGCGCAACGGCTCCTCGATGCAGCGGTAGATCGAGTACATCGGGTCGAGCGAACCGTACGGGTTCTGGAACACCACCTGCATCTTGCGACGCAGTTTGAACAGTTCCTTGCGGTTTAACTCCGAGATGTCGCGGCCCTCGAAGTACACGGTGCCGCTGGTCGGCTCAAGCAGGCTTAGCGCCATGTTGGCCACAGTGGACTTGCCGGAGCCAGACTCACCCACCAGCGCAAGCGTGGTGCCGCGGCGAAGATCGAAGGACACCTCGTCGACCGCGCGCAGTGTCTTCTTCGCACCCTTTTGGCCACGGACGTCGAACTCCTTGACCAGGTTATCCACCCGGATGACCACGTCCTCCGGCTTGGTCTCGGCCACCGTGATGTCTTCATCCTTCAGCGCAGCGTGCGTACGCGCGGCTGCCAGCGACGGAGCCGCGTTAACCAGCCTGCGGGTGTACGGGTGCTTCGGGTTGCGCAAAATATCCAGGCTCGGTCCGCGCTCAACCACACGACCGCGGTGCATAACCAGCAGGTGGTCAGCGCGCTCTGCTGCAAGCCCCAGGTCGTGGGTGATAAACAGCAGCGCGGTCTGGGATTCCTGGGTGAGCATCTCAAGGTGGTCCAGGATGCGCTTCTGCACGGTCACATCGAGGGCAGACGTGGGCTCGTCGGCAATGAGCAGCTCCGGGTTCGCAGCCAAGCCCATCGCGATGAGTGCGCGCTGGCGCATGCCACCGGAGAACTCGTGCGGGAACTGGCCCGCACGACGCTCCGCGTCCGGCAGGCCTGCATGCTCAAGCAACTCGATGACGCGCTGGTGGCGCTCGGAGCCTTCGACGATGTTGTTCGCCTTCAGCGACTCCTCCACCTGGGTACCAATGCGCCACACCGGGTTCAGGTTAGACATCGGATCCTGCGGAACCAGACCAATCCTGTTGCCGCGAATCTTCTGCCAGCCCTTCTCATCGAGATTGGTCAGTTCCTCGCCGCGCAGCTTGATCGAGCCGCCAGTGACCTTGCCGGTGCCAGGCAGCAGGCCGAGCACCGCCATGGCAGAGGTGGACTTGCCCGAACCGGACTCGCCCACGATTGCGACCTTCTGGCCCGGGTAGATCGTCATATCGAAGTCACGCACAGCCTCAACCACACCCGTGGAGGACTCGAACGTGATGCGGAGGTCGGTCACCTCAAGCAGCGGCTCGGGCGCGCCAGTCTTGTTGTCTTTACCGATTGCGGTGGTCATCGCTTCCTCGCCTTCGGATCAAGGGCGTCGCGCACAACGTCGCCCATCATGATGAAGCTCAGCACCGTCAGTGCGAGCGCAATTGCCGGGTAGAACAGCACCATCGGCTGAGTGCGTAGCGACGCCTGCGCAGCCGAAATATCGCCACCCCACGACACCACCGTGGACGGCAGACCGATGCCCAGGAAGGACAGGGTCGCTTCGGCCACGATGAACTGGCCGAGCGCAACCGTGGCGTACACGATCACGGGCGCCGCGGCGTTCGGCAGGATGTGGGAGGTGATGATCTTCCAGTCGCTCGCCCCCACCGCGCGGGCGGCGGTGACGAACTCGTCGTTCTTAATCCCCATCACTGCACCGCGGGTGATGCGGGCGATCTGGGTCCAGCCGAACATGGACAGCGCGAATACCACCATCCAGATGGAGCGCTTGTTCTGGAACATGGACATGACGACGATCGCGGCCAGCACGAGCGGCACCGCGAAGAAGATGTCAGTCAGACGCGATAGCAGTGTGTCCCAGATGCCGCCGAAGTAACCGGCGATCGCACCGATGAGGCCACCAAGCACGGTCACGATCAGTGTGGTCAGCACGCCGACCGTAACCGATGCGCGAGCACCGTACATCATGCGCGAGTAAATATCGCAGCCTTGACGGTCAAAGCCGAAGATGTGCCCGTCCGTCGGCCCGTTCAGCGAGCGCGACAGCATGCACTCGCGCGGATCGACGCTGGTGAACAGACCAGGGAACACAGCGACGGTGACGGCAAGCAGGATCAATACTGCAGAGAACCAGAACAGCGGCCTGCGACGCAGGTAGTTCCAAGCTTCAGCCCACTGGCTGGTGGGTGTACCGGCATCCGGCACAGCATCAACTGCGCCGAGGCCAGTCTCATCGGTTTCTGCGACGAAGTATTCCTGACCGCGCAGCACCCCAGCATTGGCCAGCGTGCGATCAGCCGACATTTCAGGTTGTGGAATGGAATTAGTCATAGCGGATCCTTGGGTCGAGTACTGCGTAGAGCAGGTCAACGATGAGGTTGGCAATGATGTAGATAATCACGAGAACGGTGGTGATCGATACGACCGTCGCGGGCTCACCCTTGATGATCGACTGGTAGATCGTGCCACCGATACCGTTAATGCCGAAGATGCCTTCGGTGACAATCGCGCCGCCCATCAGTGCGCCAAGATCCGCGCCGAGGAAGGTCACGACTGGGATCATGGAGTTGCGCAGGACGTGGCGGGTCATCACGGTACCGTCGCTTAGCCCCTTGGCGCGTGCGGTGCGAACGTAGTCCGCGCGGAGGTTCTCGCTCACAGACTGACGCGTCAGCCTGATCACGTACGCACACGACAGTGCACCAAGCACGATCGCGGGCATAAGTAGTGCCTCAAACGATTCGTTACGGCCGACCGTTGCGGGCAGCAGCCCCCACTTCACACCGAAGAGGTACTGCATGACAAAGCCGATCACGAACGACGGAACAGCAATAACAATCAGCGACGCAACGAGAATCGTGGAGTCAAAGAAACCGCCACGACGCACGCCAGCGATCACGCCGAAGATGATGCCGAACACGGCCTCAAACGCCAGCGCCATCAAGCCGAGCTTGATCGTCACCGGGAAGGCATTAGCCATAACCGACGCAACCGGCTGGCCGGAGAAAGTCTTACCGAAATCACCCATGAAAATGCCCTTGATGTAGAGCAAGTACTGGACGATAAACGGCTTATCCAGGTTGTATTCCGCTTCAATGCGGGCACGTGCGGCCTCGGACAGGCCGCGGTCTCCGCCAAGCGCCTGTACGGGGTCGCCCGGCATCAGGAACACGAGGGCGTAAAGCAACAGTGTGGCCCCGAAAAATACGGGGATCATTTGGAGCAGCCGCCGCCCGATATAACGCAGCATGGTTCCGGGCTCTCCTTTTCCATGTGATTGGGGACGAAAACCAATTTTGAGTGTGAGACGAGTAATGACCCGCCGCAAAACGCGAAACGGGTCACTCGGCGTGGTTGATTAGATTACCACCTAGTTTTTGGTGATCTGATGCAGCTCCGGCAGGGAGCGCCAGGAGAACTCAACGTTCTCAACACTCTCGGAGTAACCACCTGCAACGTTGGAGTACCACAGCGGGATTGCCGGCAGATCCTCAAACAGCACCTGCTGGACCTGGTTGTACTTCTCTGCAGCAGCCTCCGGGGACTCCGCGGTGGCAGCCTCGGACAGCAGTGCGTCTACAGCCGGATTGGAGTAACGCGCATAGTTCGAGGAAGCGCCCGTGGCGTACATCGGGATCAGGAAGTTACCCAGCGACGGGTAGTCAGCGCTCCAGCCAGTACGGAACGCGCCCTTGATCACGTCGTTGTCCATGTCGTCGAGCATCGACTTGAAGTCCGGGTAGGCGTTGCCCACTGCCTCAATGCCGAGCGCGTTGCGGATGGAGTTGGCCACTGCATCAACCCATGCCTGGTGACCACCATCGGAGTTGTAGGAAATCTCCAGTTCGCCGGTGTACGGGCTGATCTTGTCGGCAGCCTCCCACAGACGCTTTGCCTCTTCCGGGTCGTACTTGAGCACGTCGACGCCCTCAAGGTTGTCGGAGTGGCCCGGGATCACCGGTGCAGCGAAGTCGGTCGCCGGGGTACGGGTGTCGTCGAAGATGGTCTTGGTGATCTCGTCGCGGTCGATCGCCTTCGAGATTGCCTGGCGACGAAGCTTGCCTTCCTCGCCACCGAAGTGCTCTTCGTTCTCGTTAATTGTGATCGACTGGAACGCAGCGGCCGGCTGGTTCACGGCACGCTCACCGAGCTCGTCTTCAAAGTTGGCCAGCGCCGAATCCGGCACGGCGTGGAGCACGTCGAGGTTGCCGGAAAGCAGATCAGCGTACGCGGCGTCCTGCTGGGCGTAGAAGATGAAGTTCACGCCGTCGTTCTGTGCCTTGCGGTCGCCCTGGTACTCCTCATTCGGCACCACGATTGCGTCCTGGTTGTGGTTCCACTCCAGGAGCTTGTACGGGCCGTTGGAGATCGGGTTCTCGCCGTAGGCTTCCATGTCGTCGAATGCCGACGGGTGCAACGGCGAGAAAGCCGTGTAGCCGAGACGCTGCGGGAAGTCAGCCTCCGGCTGCTCGAGCTCGATGGTGAAGGTCTTGTCGTCGATAACCTCCAGGCCCTCGAGCGGCTTTCCGTCCTCGTAGCCCTTGATCGGCTCGAAGAAGTACGCGTTCATCTGGGAGTTCTCGACTGCGTAGTTCCACGCGTCGACGAAGTCCTTCGCCGTCACCGGGGTACCATCGGCCCACTTCGTGTCCTTCAGCGTGACACGGTAGGTCTTCTCACCCTCGAGATCGATGGACTCTGCGAGCTCGTTGTGGCTTTCGCCGTCCTTGTCGTAGTAGGTCAAACCTGCGTACAGGACATCGACGATGCGGCCGCCGCCAGTCTCATTCGTATCTGCGGGCAGCAACGGACGCTGCGGCTCGGAACCGTTGGTCAGAACGTAGTTTCCAGCTCCGTCGGCAGAATTGTCGGCGGAGCCACCACATGCGGCAAGGCCGAGCGCCAGTGCGCCGGCGCCGAGGGCGGCAACTGCTTTCTTGATATGCACCTTGACTCCTTGTGTCTTTTCATGTTTTCGCATGTTGTGCTGTCAAACACTCAGCGTGCTCTAAGGAGTCCACCACAATAAACGTAACCTCCCATAATCCGGCCGCCCCGCGCGTGCGGTCCAACGGACCGAAAAATAGAAACCGCGCCGCCACAACCCAGGGGGGATGTGGACGGCGCGGTCGTTGCCGTTGTCGCGAATCTAATTCGCCAACAGCGGGGTGTTACTTCTTGGTGATCTGGTAGTAGAGCGGCACCTGGTTCCAGCCGAAGACAACGTTGTCAACGTCCTCGGAGTAGCCACCGGTCAGGTTCGAGTACCACAGCGGGATTGCTGGCAGATCCTTCAGCAGGATCTCCTGCGCCGCGTTGAGGTCCTTCACGGCTGCTTCCTGGTCTGCTGCACCGTTGGCCTTCTTCAGCAGGTCGTCGAACTCAGCGTTGGAGTAGTCGCCGTCGTTCGAGCCTGCGCCGGTGCCGTACAACGGGCCAAGGAAGTTGCTCAGCAGCGGGTAGTCTGCCTGCCAGCCGGTACGGAATGCGCCTTCGATGGTGCGGTTGGTCACGTCATCGCGCAGGGACTTGAAGTCCGGGTACGCGTTGCCCACTGCCTCGATGCCGAGGGTGTTGCGGATGGAGTTCGCAACAGCATCGACCCATGCCTGGTGGCCACCGTCAGCGTTGTAGGAGATGGTGAACTCGCCGGTGAACGGTGCGATTGCGTCGGCTTCAGCCCACAGACGCTTCGCCTCCTCCGGGTCGTACTTCAGTACCTCAACACCGTTGAGGCTGTCGGAGTGGCCCGGCAGCACCGGGGAGGTGAAGTCCGTGGCCGGGGTGCGGGTGCCGTCGAAAATCGTTGCCGTGATCTCCTCGCGGTTGATCGCACGCGAGATTGCTTGACGACGAAGCGCACCCTCCTCACCGCTGAAGTGGTCGGCCTTCTCACCGATCGTCATGGACTGGAAGATCGCTGCTGGCTGGTTCACTGCACGGTCGCCGAGCTCGTCTTCGAAGGTGGCGAATGCAGAGTCCGGGATGGCGTCGAGGACGTCCAGGTTGCCGGAGAGCAGGTCGGCGTAGGCGGCGTCCTGCTGCGCGTAGAAGACGTAGTCCAGGCCGTCGTTCTGGGCCTTGCGCGGGCCGTCGTACTCAGCGTTCGGGACAACAACTGCGTTCTGGTTGTGGTTCCACTCGGACAGCGTGTACGGGCCATTGGAGATCGGCTTCTCACCGTACGCCTCGATGTCGTCGTATGCGGACGGGTGCATCGGGAAGAACGCCGTGTAGCCAAGGCGGCTCGGGAAGTCAGACTCCGGCTGGGTCAGCTCGATGGTGAAGGTCTTGTCGTCGACAACTTCGAGGCCTTCGAGCTTCTTGCCCTCCTCGAAGCCCTTGATCGGCTCGAGGTGGTACGCGCCGAGCAGCGAATTTTCTACCGTGTAGTTCCATGCGTCGACGAAGTCCTTGGCCGTGACTGGGGATCCGTCGGACCACTTCGCGTCCTTCAGGGTGACGCGGTAGCCTGCGTCGCCTTCCGGCTCGATGGACTCGGCGATATCGTTTTGCACTTCGCCGTCGCCGTCGTAATAGACCAGGCCTGCGAAGATCTGGTCGATGATGCGGCCGCCACCGGTCTCGTTGATGTTGCCCGGTACGAGCGGGTTCTGCGGCTCCGAGCCGTTGACAAGAACGTAGTTGTCGCCACCGCCGTTGTTGGTGCCTTCAGCGCCACCGTCTGCAGAATCGTTTGAGTCACCGCAGGCGACCAGACCGAGCGTCAGAGCACCGGCGCCAAGAATCGCCGCTGTCTTCTTCAGTTGCATGTGTTCTCCTTCGACCAAGTATGGAGCCAAGGAATGTCCCGTGGCTCACAATTTGGATGTCCATGTATTTCACCACACTTGACGGTCGCCCGTGCGAAGTTTCACAAATATCTTTTGAAACGCTGTGAGCACCGTGTGTCAGGAGGTACGTGCAATACACTCGAGGCCCGTGGCGTTTGCGTCGCAAAGCAGTTGCACCTGTATGAAAGGACCCTCATGGCCGGTGGCCTCCTCGCACTTCTCGACGATGTCGCACTGATCGCACGACAAGCCGCGGCAAGTGTCGACGATGTCGCCACCTTGACCGCAAAAACATCCACGAAAGCAGCCGGGGTTGTAATCGACGATGCCGCGGTCACCCCGCAATACGTCTCCGGTGTTACTCCGGCGCGTGAGCTTCCGATGATCTGGCGCATCACCAAAGGATCCCTGCGCAACAAGCTGCTGTTTATTCTGCCGATCGCGCTGCTGCTCAACGCGATTGCACCGTGGGCATTGGTCCCGATCCTCATGCTTGGCGGCGCATACCTGTGCTTTGAGGGCGCGGAGAAGATCGCCCATAAGCTTTCCTCCGACGCCGAGGAGCAGCAAGAACAAGCGGTCAATAGAACAGAGCAGGACGAGGATTCTCTGGTCAACAGCGCGATCCGCACGGACTTGATCCTTTCCGCGGAGATCATGATCATCGCGTTGGACGAGGTCAAGGACCAGTCAATTTGGATAGAGGCCGCAGTACTGCTCGCGGTTGGCATTTTCATCACGTTTGCCGTCTACGGCGCTGTGGCGCTACTAGTGAAGATCGATGACATCGGCCACGGCATGATCAAGCGCGGCAACGCACCGAAAACCGGTCACGCACTGGTGAAAGGCATGCCGTACGTGCTTAGCACCATCGGCGTTATCGGCACTGTTGCGATGCTCTGGGTCGGCGGTCACCTCATTGTTCGTGGCCTCGACGAGGTCTTCGGCATTGACTGGCCACACCACATCATCGAAAAGGGTCAGGAACTCGTCGGTGGCGGTGTGCTTGGCTGGTTCGTGGACACCGGCGTCTCGCTCGTCGTTGGCCTGATCGTCGGCTTCATCATCGTCGGCATCGTCACTGCTGTGGGCAAACTGCGCGGTGGTGACGCATCCGAGCGCTCCCAAGAGACTGCCCCGACGGACGCTGCGTAGGCTGCGCCTACAATGCGCCCATGGCACAAAAGCTTTACCCACTGGCTCCATCCACATGGGGTGCGGCCGTTGAAATCCCCGTAGATCACGTCTCCCAAGCGGCGTTGTTCTCGGATTTCGCTGGTAAGCGGGGCACCTCCTACGTGCCCGTCGTGCTTGAGGCGAACCCCCTCAACGCGTCGTGGCGTTTGCGGCTACACAATGCAGCATCGCAAAACAGCATGCTGGCTGGACCAGTGCTCGGGGAAGTTTCGCCACAGTGGCGTTCGCTTTTCGACGAGGTGGAGCGCGTCCACTCCTCAATCCTGAAACCCGTTGCCCTGGCGGCAGTGAAGTTGGAACGCGACATCGGCCAATTCGAGGTCAACTTGTTGCTGCCCGAGCCCCAGTTGGCGGTTCCGCGCAACAACGCACCTGAGACCGCCACTGTCCTGCGTGCCGGCGACATGTTGGTCATCGACACCACCGAAGGGGAATTTAACGCGGCAGATCTAGCACACCGCTCCCCTGGCCAATGGTTCGTCGGATTGCAAGCGCTCGGCGACACCGCCGTCGCGACCCTGGATGGCAAGGTGCTCGGCTCGCTTGCGGAGCCCGAGGTCGTCGAATGGGTTCGCTCCTACGAGCACGGCAACCTTTGGGCACGCGCGATCCTGCTCGACGGCATGGCGGCGCTGGATGCCGCAAGCCCGGACGAAGGCACCGACACCGTCCCGCCGCTATCGGCGGCGCCGACACGCCAAATCACGCCGTGGCAAGTGATCGACTTTCCAGACGGCAGCTGGGCCATCACCGTGGAGCGCGACGCAGCGATCGACCCCCAAGACACGGTGCACCCGAAGCACACCGCACGCTATGTCTCGCTTGAGGGCAAAGGCCGCCCAGACGAGCTCGACGCACCGACGGAGATGTTCGCGCGTCTCGACGAGACCGAAACACCCGACAAGCCCACAGCGCCCGCAGCGCCCGCGAAACGCCCGGACGCAACACGAGTTGCGCAGAACGACCGCCCAGAGGGCTACCTCACCGAGGTGGAGAAGGTCCAGCTCAGGAGGCGGAACCGGAAGCGTCGTCGTGGTGGAAGGCATCGTCGATAAGCAAAAGCTCCTATGGTGGGAACCGTAACGAACCCGAAGTTTAAGGAGCGATCATGGCTGACCATGGACCGAATCCGTACGTCGTTGACATTGAAAAGGCGACGCTTGATAACGAGGCGTTCCGCGACACCCTGTGGACCGGCAAGTTCCTGCAGCTGACCGTCATGACCATCCCGCCGGGCGGCGAGATCGGCGCTGAGATCCACGACGGTCATGACCAGTTCCTGCGCCTCGAAGAAGGCGAGCTGCGCGCAATGATCGGCGCATCCGAGGACGACCTCGAAGTCGACGAAGTGATCAAGGATGATTGGGCAGCATTCGTCCCGGGCGGCAAGTGGCACAACTTTGTCAACGAGTCCGACAAGCCGGCAAAGCTGTACTCCATTTACGCACCGCCAGAGCACAAGCCGGGCACCCGCCACGAAACCAAGGCGGACGCGGATAACGACCCGGATGAACACGACGCTGTCTAAGCCAAACACAGGCAACGTACAGTAATAACGTCACGGCCCCGAGCACCTGCCGGGGCCGTTTTCGTTTGCTACATTCTAAGGGCTTATTCACACGCAATTCGACATCTTTGTTTAAGAAGGCCCTCCCATGCGTTTCTCCTCTCGTCGCAACGCTTTGCTGTGTGCTACCACCGCAGGCAGCTTGCTTCTCGCCGGTTCCGTATGCGCCCCCGCGCACGCCCAGTCCAGCCTGAGCTCTTCTAGCTCGTCTGGTTCGTCCGGCTCGTCGCGCCCCTCATCGCCGTCGAACGAGTCCTACACCTTCCCGAAACCACCTGAGAAGCGCGCGTCCGACCCTGTGACCATGCCCGACGGCACAATCGTGCAGGTGATGGACGATGTGCTGGGCAAGTATTCGAAGCACGTCGGGTTTAAGGACGGCGACCTGGGTGCGATGGCGCCGCTGAACAACAGCAAGGAGTTTGCCATGATCTTCGGCGACTCCTTCCGCGAATCCATCAAGGGCCCCAAGAACGAATGGTTGAGCCCGGTTGGTGTTGTGGCGAAGATGAACGACGACGGTTTTATTGAAATCGTCCGCCCCCTGAACAACGGACGCCGAGTGGAAAGCCTGGTGTCGTACCACCACACCGACAACCTGACGCTTATCCCGTCGGATGTGATCAACCTCGACGGCACCTTGTACATGCAGGGCATGTGGAACAAGGGCATCGGTAACGTGCTCTACACGGAGATCTGGAAGTCCACCGACAACGGCCAGACCTGGAAGTCGATTTCCAAAACCCCAACGAATTACATTCCGGGAGGCCTCGGCGACCTGATCACCTGGGAGAAGGGCCCGGACGGCTACGTGTACGTGATGTCGAGTGCCTTCACCCGCAAGGAAAAGGTTTTCCTTTCGCGCTTTAAGCCGCAGGACATTGCGGATCGCAGCAAGTGGGAGCTCTACGACTACTCCGAACCCGACGCCGACAAGAAGTGGAGCAACGTCGCTGCCCCAATTCTGTCGGACGGTGTCAAGGCCGGCGAGATGAACCTGCGCTACATCAACGGCCACTGGGTGCTCGTGATGTTCAACGAGGAGAAGCTGGCCATCGAGGTACGCATCTCCGACACGCTTGAGCAAAACTGGGACAACGTGCCCGTGGCGACGATTGCCAAGCACGGCTCCTGGCTCAGGCCGCAAAATCCCAAGAACTGGTCGCAGCCTTACGGCGGCTACATCGTGCCTGGGTCCACGATTGACAACATGGACATCGTCGTCTCCCAGTGGAACACCGGCACGAACGACCGCTACATGTCCACCCAGTTCAACGTGAAGGGCCTGGACACCTTCTTCGGCATCGACATGGATGAGGCTATCGAGGACGACAAGGTCCTGGAGGTCGAAGAGCACGCCGCCACCGACACTCCGGACATGCAATCCGAGGAAAACCTGGTCCAGAGCAAGCCGGAGACGCTCCTGTCCTCCGAGGACAACGACGCTCTGCGCACCACAGGCATCGTGTTGGGCGTCGTCGCCGCACTTGGCGCGGCTGGCATGCTGGTGTTCCCGTATGTGAAGGACCAGATCCCGCAGCAGGTCGTCGATATGCTTCCGCCTCAGATTCGACAGATGCTCGGCCTCTAGCCACCCCTGGGAAAGCCCAGTATCATCTCGGCAGTGACTGTCCCTGTAAAGCGCTCGCCGTGGCCTGCTCTGTGGAGCATGATGCTGGGCTTTTTCATGATTTTGGTGGATTCCACCATCGTCTCCGTAGCCATCCCGGCAATCTCTGACGGGTTGGAGGCGTCCTATAACGAGGTGTTGTGGGTCAACAGTGCTTACCTGCTCGCCTACGCGGTGCCGCTGCTGATCACGGGGCGTCTCGGGGACCGCTTCGGGCCGCGCACGATCTATCTGATCGGCCTGACAATCTTTACTGTTTCTTCGCTGGCGTGCGGGTTGGCGGAAAGTTCGGCTGCGCTCATCGCCGCCCGGGCCTTCCAAGGTTTGGGTGGCGCGCTGGTAACGCCGCAGACGATGTCGGTGATGATCCGCACGTTTGCACCGAAGGAACGCGGCGGCGCCATGGGTGTGTGGGGTGCGACTGCCGGCCTTGCCACGGTGACCGGACCTCTGCTGGGCGGTGTGCTTGTCGACGCCGCCGGGTGGCCCTGGATCTTCTACGTCAACGTCCCAATCGGCATCATCGGCCTCATCCTGGCCTGGATATTTGTGCCGAAGCTGGAGCAGAATAACCGCCACTTCGACTGGCCCGGGGTGGTGCTCAGTGCGCTTGGCATGTTCTGCCTCGTCTTCGGCGTGCAGGAAGCCCAGCACTTCGGCTGGGACTGGCGCGTGTGGACCCTGCTCGTCGTTGGCGTTGTTGCGATGGTGTTCTTCTTCCGCTGGCAGTCACGCCAATCCACGAACGCATTGGTGCCGCTTGCACTTTTCGACGACCGCAACTTCTCCCTCGCCGCCTTCACCATCTCCACCGTCGGCTTCGCGGTATCCACTTATGTCATTCCGTGGATGATCTACATCCAAACCGTCGGCGAGCTCTCCCCCACCCACGCCGCATTGCTGATCTTGCCGTCTGGCTTGGTCTCCGGGGTGTTGTCGCCGTACATCGGCAGACTCACTAACACGCACGACCCGAAGCCGTTCGCCATAGCGGGAATGACGCTGGCGGCGCTAAGCATCGGCGCAACCGCACTGATCACAACACCTGGGGTTGACCCGAACTGGATGTATGCCATTTCGGTGGTGTACGGCGTAGCCAACTCGATGATGTGGGGGCCACTTTCCATGATTGCCACCCGCAACCTGGACCCAAAGTTGGCGGGTGCCGGTTCAAGTGTGTACAACACCACCCGCCAAATTGGTGCAGTGATCGGATCAGCAGCAATTGCCGCGATGATGTCCGCGCAGCTCGATTCGCGGTTGGGTATACACGCGGGTGCGAACGGCGGCGCTGCGGAGACACCGCCAGCATCGCCAACTGCATCGCCAACGCAGGTTTCCGGCCCCCTGCCGGAGTTTTTGCACGAGCCGTTTGCGGCTGCGATGGCAACGTCGATTTGGTTGCCGTGCCTCGTTATTGCCGCCGGCGCTCTGACTGCCTGCTTCTTTGCAAAAACCAAGTCCTGGGGCAGCGCCTAGAGAGGTAGGACCGTAGCGGAACAGCGCCTAGGTTGGTGCGCTTAAGGGCGCGGCATGATGCGAACGCGGTCCCAGTCACCGTGGTCATTGAGCACGTAGGCCACGCGATCCGAGTTCGAGCGGTCGTCCCAAAGGTTGAAAAATTCGAAGTGGTTCGGCTCCACCCGCCAGAGGTTGAAGCGGTCACCATCGACAACGCGCGACGCAGCGCCGCGGATGCGCACTGCCCGGCGCATGGGCTGCCACCAGAAATTCAGCGCAGCGGCCCAGCTCTTCTCAAGCTGGTCCACCTTGGCCGTTCCTGTCGCGGTTCCGAAGTGGAAGCCGTCGGAGTTGAGGTACAGAAGGTCGACGACTCGCGCATCGGGCTGACCGTTGTCGTCCACCGTGGCCACGGTGACCGCAGTAGGGTCGCCGACTTCGTTCTCAACGGCTTCTTTAAACCACGTGGCAAACAGTTCGTTCGGGTCCGCAGGAATATTGTCGGGATCAAACTTTCCCAGCGAGATATGTTGCTTGGGTAGCTCACCGATATAATCCTGCGACAAGTAGATCATGCAGCGATCGTAACAACTGGTCCGACCCTGTGCTGGTATATCCCTTATGAACTCCCCACGGCGTAAACCTCGTGCGCCAAAGCGACGCATCACGGGCACCTACCCTATTGCTTCAGGCCACGCGGCCATCATCGCGGATCCGGACCGCGACGGCGGCTACACGTTAGAGGTGAATAACGTCCCGTCGTCGTATGTGGTGCCCGGCGCGCCCGAGGTGTTGGAGTATGACTACATGCGGTGGATCGCGGGGTTTATCCAGGGGTTTGTGGAGGACCGGCCCCTCGCGCCGTTTGCTGCGGTGCATCTGGGTGCTGCGGGGTGTGCGTTGCCGAGTTATGTGCAGCATCGGTGGCCGAGCAGCAACGTTGCGGTGGAGCTGGATGGTCAGTTGGCGCGGTTGGTGCGCGATGCGTTTGATCCGCCGGTGGCGATCAAGGTGGCGGAGGCGCGCGCGTTTACGCATGCGTTGCTGGAAGGTTCGGTGGATGTGATTGTGCGCGATGTGTTCGCTGGCCCGGACACGCCCCGCCCACTAACCACGGTGGAGTTTTATCGGGCAGTACATCGAGCGTTGTGTCCAGGTGGGTTGTTTGTGGCGAACATTGGAGATGCCGCTGGTCTTGCACGCACGCGTGCGGAATTAGCGGGTTTGAGCGAGGTGTTTCGCCACACCATGGTCGCGGCAAGTGCGCCGGTGCTCGCCGGCGGCGCGTACGGCAACGTGGTGGTCGCGGCGTCTGATCAGCCGTTGCGGTGTTGTGCTGACGTGCCGTCGAAGTTGGGGCAATTGCTTATCGACGACACCCCGCCCCACCACGACTAACCCACCGCAAGGGACTTCAGAGCCGTAACTCAGTGCCCAGCGACGGCTGGTAGAGCGCGGCGTATTCCGCGGTGAGTTCTTTGAAGTGCGGGGATGTGACCTCGGCTAACGCTGCGATGTAGTCCGGCACCATGGCCTTGGGAATACGCAGTCCCATGGTCAGGTGCGGGATCCAGCGGGCGCCGCGACCGTCCGGGTTGGCGGCGCTGACGCGCTGGGCTGCCGTGTCGAGGGATTCGGGGGCTTCAAGCAGCCAGGCCACGGTTTGTTTGGATTTGGTGCCGAAGACGACGACCCCGGTTCGTCGTAAAGCAGCTGGCAATTCTGGCGGCAGGATGACTGCCGCCTCCCCGATGGCGTTGCGGTGCATGGTCGGGGCGAAGGTCACCGAGATGTGCGGCCGTTGGTGCTGTTGCGGGAAGCCGCGCGCTGCGAGGTCCGCGTAGATCTTCCGGACTGCGCGTTCTTCCTCCTCCGGGATGCGCAACAAAATATTCTCGGGTGACACGCCAGTAGCGTACCTATTTACATGCGTATTGTGGCTGCATGAATCCTTTCGAGCGCGCGCTGGCCGCCGCACCCGATTACGTTCCGTCGTATTTATCCAAGGTTTCACCGGGGGACTTTTCGCTTATAGGCGACACCTGGCAGATCCACGCCCGCACCTACACCGGCAGCGACGCGGTGTACGGCTTGCGCCTCGGCGAGGACGACACCGTGGAGTCCGTGACCATCAACGGTGTGGTCACGCCCGATATCCCCGAGCTGCCGCAGCGGCCGGTAACGCTTCTGGAGTGGTACGACGCCATCGTCTACCTCGACGGCTGCGGGCGCGAAGCCGACCGGCAGGATCCGCGCTGGCACGGCGACGATCTGGATTCCGAACTTCAGCGCGCCGAGCACAACGTGGTCGAGGTGTCCTACACCCCGGTGCGCCTGGAAGCGTTCGCCGACCCGAAGGCCTGCGAGGACTACCTCAACCGTGTCCTTTCCTCCAGCCCAGTGCGAGTCGAGGTACGCGAGCTGTCCTGGCCGGGCAATGCGACACAAACCGGGCTTGGGGATGCCAGTCTGATTGCCGATACCGGCCACCCCGACGCATACTCCCCAGGCCCCTACACCACCTCGATCGAGCCAAACCAGTGGTACGAGATCCTCCAGGACATGGGCTACGCCTCCTACGTCTACGCCCAGTACATGGACGCCGCCGCAAGCACCCAGCCAACCCAGTGCGGTGCGGCGACCGCGTACCGGATCTCCGACCTGCCCGAATACGTCACCTTCGAACCGTCGGCTGAGTACAACTGGTGGGCACTGTGCTTTCCCGACCTGAACTTCATGCTCAAGGTCTCCCCTGACGCCACGCTGCTGTACATCACGGTGGATAACAACGGGGGAAGTGTGGTCGTCGAAAATAGGCACCAGGGGCCGTACGCCAAACGCCACGAACTCCAGGAACGATTCCAGCGCAGGTGGGGGCATCTTGCCGACGACTCCAGCCCGCACACCGACGCCGAAATCGACGCCGCAATCGCGACCGCACTCGAAGCCATTGGGGGTAAATGATGAGCACACGCTTTACCACCGACACCGTCGATTCGCTGCCACCGATGGACACCGACGACGGCTGGTCCCACAAGGGCTGCAACTGGACCAACGCGCCGTGTGGCGACACCGCACAGTACTTCGTGTCCTATCCCTGCCCCGAACACGGAAACGCACACGCAGGTGAGACGTTGCTGTTCTGCCCGCGCCACTACGCACTCAGCCTGCTGTACGTGGCCGAGGTCGCCATGCCCGACGGCGACCTGGACTTCGCCGACCTCGTGTTGGAGCACGGGGCGCTCTAGGCGATTCCCCAGCGTCCCCCTAACTCACCCCCAGACACTTGACGCCAAGCCAGGCGTGCCTTACCTTACCTCCAAGGCTTGTAAGGTAAGCCTAATCAATGTTTAGAAAGGTACTGGGTTGAAGCTCATCCAGCGCGCAGGGGTAGCCATTGTCTCCGCTGCAACAGTTCTCGGCCTCGTCGCATGCTCCGGCGAGACCCAACCACAAGACACCACCGCAACGTCGGCGACATCCGCCACGGCGTCCTCGACACGCAAGGCGGACGGTAGCGTCCACGTCACAGACGCTGCGGGACGCACTCTCGAATTCGACGAGCACCCCGACCGCATCGTCCTCGCCGAAGGACGCGCAGTCTTTGCTACCTCTGCTCTGCAAGATGACCCATTCGACAACATCGTCGCCTACGGCCAAGACCTGTTTAAAGCCGCACCCGCATTCCGCGAGAAGCTTTTCCAGCAGTTCCCGGAAGCCATCGACATGCCCATGATCGGCTCGATTCAAAAGGGTGACGTCACGGTGGAAAACCTGCTCGCACAGGATCCGGACGTAGTCATCATGACGCTCGACCAGAAGAAGGCCACCGAAGAAAGCGGCTTCCTGGCGGACATGGACGCCGCCGGGATCACGTACGCCTTCATCGACTTCCGCCAAAAGCCACTGGAAAACACTACCGTTTCCATGTCCCTGCTCGGCGCCCTGCTGGACAAAGAAGATCGGGCAGCGAAGTTCAACGACTTCTACGACACTAAGGTCCGCACTGTGACAGACCGCGTCGCAACCATCAAGGACCGCCCCGACACCTTGGTATGGACCGCAGCTGGGTTCACCGACTGCTGCAACGTCGCAGGCGATGTCCACCTGGGCACCCTGGTCACCGCTGCAGGCGGGCATAACCTCGGACCTGATGTCATCAGCGTTGACTCTCCAAAGCTCACCGCAGAGAAGCTGGTAGAGATCAACCCGGAGAAGCTCATCGTCACTGGTGGTGAGTGGGCCCGCGATCCGAACAAGACCGAGCAGTTCCAGCATGTCGAACTCGGCTACCAGGCCGACGCCAACACAGCACTTAAAACCTGCTCTGGTCCGTTGGAGATCCCCGGCATCGAGCTGCTCGACGCCCCGAAGAACGGCAACTACTACGCCATCTACCACCAGTTCTACGACAACCCGTTCAACGTGTTCGCCCTCGAAGCGATTGCGAAGTGGCTGCACCCCGAGGAGTTCAAGGACCTCGATCCGGCAAAAGAGTTCGAAGAGTTCCACGACGAATGGCTGCCGTACGACTACAGCGGCACCTTCTTTGTCAACGCGTCGGACGCTAACTCCTAATGGCTACAGCGGTAACACCTCCAGTCATGTATGACGAGACAGAGGCAATGGAGGCGATTGCGACGTACCGGCAACGGGGTCGTCGCAAAGCAATCGCGATTGCGGGGCTCACCCTCGCCGCGGTTGTGAGCTTCCTCATCGCAGTCATCGTCGGTCCGTTGGACATTTCGCTCGGCCAGGTTTGGAATGCGGTTTTCCGCCCTGAACTTGTCGACGAGCAAACGCGCACCGTCATCCGCACCCTACGCCTTCCGGCTGCGATCATGGCAGTCCTCGTCGGCGTAGCACTGTCGCTCGCAGGCGCGCAGATGCAGACAATCCTGGACAACCCACTAGCGGAACCGTTCACCCTCGGTATCTCCGCAGCGGCAGCCTTCGGCGCGGCAATGTCCATCGTCATCGGCTGGGTGGTGTTGCCGAACGCTCAACTCAACTTGGCGTTCACCGCAGCATTGTCGGCACTTGTCGCAGTCGCCATCGTTGCTGCGGCCGCAGTGTGGAAAGGTGCGAACGCCGAGTCGATGATCCTGCTCGGCATCGCCCTATCGTTCCTCTTCCAGGCGCTACTTTCGCTGTTGCAATACGGCGCGAACACCGAAGCGCTCCAACAGATTGTGTTCTGGACAATGGGCTCGCTGCAACGCGCGAACTGGACCACCACGTCCATTCTTGCCGTGGTTATTGCAGTCGCCATCCCGTTTTGCGTTGCCAATTCATGGCGCCTTACAGCGCTTCGACTTGGCGACGACCGAGCCGCCGCCCTCGGCATCAATGTCGCCCGCCTCCGCATCACCACCCTGCTCGTCGCTTCAGTGCTCGCAGCAGCCTCGGTGGCGTTCACCGGCATCATCGGTTTTATCGGTCTCGTCGGCCCGCACGTGGCCAGGATGCTGGTCGGCGAAGACCAAAAGTTCTTCCTACCCGCCTCAGCTGCAGCTGGGGCAATGCTGCTCAGCGTCGCTTACGCCGTATCCCTTTCCATTATCCCGGGCGTGGCGATCCCGATCGGCATCATCACGGCGCTCGTCGGCGTGCCATTCTTCATCTTCCTCATTTTCACCCGCAACCGGCGGAAAGGCTGAAACCATGGCAGTCCAAGTAGACGACCTGACAGTGAAATACGGGCGCAGCACCATCCTCGACTCCATGTCGTTCGGCCCGCTAACTGAAGGCAACGTAATCGGCCTGCTCGGCCCAAACGCCGCCGGAAAATCAACGCTGATCAAGACCCTGGCAGGCATTAAAACGCCAACGTCCGGCACCTGCACAATCACTCTCGACGGTGCGACTGTCTCCGACGCTAACCGCCCTCACGTCGTCGGCTATGTACCACAGGATCTGCTCACTGGAGCTTCGCTGACCGCGTTCGAGTCCATCGTGATCGCAGCCCGGCGCGGCGGTGGCTCCACCGAAAATCCCGTCGAAGCCACAGCACGCAT
Source organism: Corynebacterium sp. HMSC11D10 (assembly GCF_001806995.1). Classification (NCBI taxonomy): domain Bacteria; kingdom Bacillati; phylum Actinomycetota; class Actinomycetes; order Mycobacteriales; family Corynebacteriaceae; genus Corynebacterium; species Corynebacterium sp. HMSC11D10. The sequence continues at coordinate 48,522 of NZ_KV787073.1, read as the reverse complement.
CATGAGCCGGCTCGGAATCACAGCGCTTGCAGACCGCATGATGTCCGCCATGTCAGGCGGCCAGCGACAACTCGTCGGCATCGCACAGATGTTGGTACGCGAGCCTCGCATCTTGCTTCTCGACGAGCCCACCTCCGCCCTCGACCTCCGCCACCAAGTCGACGTCCTCCAGCTGGTCCGAGAGGTCATCGCAGGCACCGACAAGCTGGCAATCGTCGCCATCCATGACCTCAACCTCGCTGCCCGCTACTGCGACGAGCTACTCGTTATGAAAGGCGGCAAGACGATCACCCACGACTCCCCCAACGATGCGTTCACACCCGAACTGTTGGAGCAGGTCTACGGCATCCGCGCCAAAGTTCTCCACGACGGCAACGTTCCTGTCATTTGCCCGGTGTAGGTGCCGGCACAGATCCAGGGCAGGTCCGGGGCAATCATGGGAGTTGAAGATACGGATTACCCCCACTGCGGGTTGTCCACATCCACGCCGGCATTCTTTGCGTGCGCGGTGATCAGTTCGAGCAGGTAATCCTGCGCGCCATCGTAGGCGGCGTGGAAGCGGTCGTCGCCGACGTACATGCGGGCCAGGATGAGCTGGCGCGCCGGGGTGACGTCGTACCACTGGCCGATGCTCGCGCGGTGGCGCTCCACCAACGCCTCGGCCTCCTCGGAACCAGGTGCGACGCCGGCATCGCGGGCCGCGACTAGGTCCTTAGCCAGCGCGTCCTGCTCTTCCTGGAGGCGCTTGAAGTCGCCGTCCCCCATCTGCGCCAGCTTCTCCTGGGACTGCGCCCACTCGGGCGTATCGCCCCAGCGCTGCTGTGCTTCCTCCTGGTAGGCGGGCATGTTCTCGCCGAGGTACTTCTTCATTGCGTCCATGTTGATCGCTCCTTGTGTTGATTCGTTGATGAGTTGTTCGACAGAGGCGAGTTGTTCCTCGAGGGCGTCTCGTCGAGAAGCAAGTGCTTGCTTGTGATGTTTAAGGGCGCTTGCGAGCGTGTGCGGGGAGGCGTCGAGAAGCGACGCGATCTCCGCGAGTGGCACGCCCACGCCGCGGTAGAGTGCGATAGCTGCACCTCGCTCGAGGTCCGCGTCGGTGTAGATGCGGTGGTCCGCCCACGTGCGCTCCGGTTCGATGAGCCCGAGGGTTTCCCAGTGGCGTAGGGCTTTCGTGGATACGCCAAGCGCCTGTGCTGCTTCGCCGATCGTGTACTCGTTATCCTCTGTCATGCATGTGATTGAACAGGTTGCCGCAGGGGCAAGCACAAATTGGAGGCGAACATGGACGATGTGCGTGTAGGCGATTCGGAGCGCTCAGCAGCCCTGGACAGGTTGGGCACACTGTTCGCCGACGGCTACCTCGACGTGCGCGAGTTCGAAGAACGCACAGGGCAGGCTGCAGTAGCGCGCACACGAGGCGAGTTAGCCACGCTTTTCGACGACCTCCCGGCCGAACCCGCAACACCAGCACAACCGTCCGCTTCGGAGATGGAGCTGGAACGCAAACTCTCCGCAAAGAAGAAGATGGATGCGGCCATGACGGCAACGGGCGTCCTCGGTTTCATCACGTTTTTCGTCGACCTCGATTACGCCTGGGTGGTGTGGCCCGTGATGGGCGCACTGATGATCGCCTGGTACGCGATATTCGATATCTCCGAAGAGGAAGACGAGGTCCTCGAGGAGCTTCTGGAAAAGGACAAGAAAGAGCGTGCTGAACGGCTCAAGCTGGCCTACGAGCGTCGCAAAGAACTTGGGAAATAGCCGGATATTTCCTGTGCACGGCGGTTAGAGTTGGCGCATGATGTTGCGTCGCGCGCTCGCGCTTGTTACTGCCAGTTCCGTTGCGTTCGTCTCCGCCTGCGCGGGTGGGGATTCCAGGGAGACCGTGGTGGTTACCTCTGTGAAGTGGGTCAACCCCGATGGCTCGGAGGTTGAAGGGGAAGATGATCCGGATGGTGAGAAGGGGCCGTCGACAAGCAATTGGCGCGAGCTGTACGAGAAAGTCCTCGACGCGCCAGGCGAGCAGGATTTCGAGGTTCCGCTGGCCACGGATGGCGAATTAGATTTCACGCTGAACGGCAATTACAACTACGCGCTCGTTGAAGCCAACGGTGGCGGCAACCCGGAACTGCTGCTCAGCCAGTGGGGCGACAACATGTACTCGGACCGTTATGCCAGTGTCTTGGTGTTCACCACGGACGGTGGGGCGCTGGAAGTTGCTGACCAATCACTCGTATACGGCGCCGCTGGAGCCGGCGGCTTCCGAGCCGGTCTCTTTGCCTCCCAACTTGGGCGTGGCCTGTACCAGACCACGCACTCTTCGGGCACGGGCGAGGGCCAAAGTACCTGGGTAGATCTGGAGGGCGCCTCGTTGGTTGCATCGCAGGAATCCTCTGGTTTCAGCGCTATGAATTCGTCTCCGCTACACCTGGTCATTGACTGGATGACACTTGAAGACCGAGCGCCGCTTGAAACTGGCGAACTCACCGTTCACCTGGAGGAAAGCACTGTCGAGCGCGTCGGTGGCGAGGACGTGACCATCGAGGGCACTGTGGTGATGAAAACTGGTGCCGAGCTGCAACCTGAAGGCATGCCAAATGGTGAAGACTCCTCGAGTGAATACTTCCTGCTTGAGCTGGATTCTCCCCAGGAGTTCACGGATTACAACCACGCCGGTTCCGTGTACACAAAGTCCACGGATTCCGTGGCCCTGGGGCGTCGGGAGATCGGCGCCCGTGGCCACCAGTACCTCCAAAACGTCGAGTGGGAGAAGGTCGTTGGACAACGCGCCCGACTGATCGTTGCGCCGCAGTACATGCACTTCCAGACCGACGCTGGAATGCCAATGGGTGCGCTTCGCGTTGGGCGCTACGAGAGTGTGGAGATTCTCTAATTGTTCGAAACCCTGTTCGAATGTGCCGGGTTGATGTCGTGAGGAGTTGATAGGTTTATGGCAACTCACGAAAGGAGGGGCCATGACCAGCACCATCACCCAATGCGTCAACGAGATTTCCGCTGCGCTTCACACATTGAGCACGCTTTTCGACGACCCCTCCGCCCTCGCGTTCAACGACATCCGCCGCGACATGGAACGCCTAGAAGAACAATTTAAAAAGAAGGCAACCATTGACGCCGCATTCGCTTTTATTGCCGAACGCGACGACGCCGGCCGCATCGTCGGCGCCAACTACCCCAACGCATACCTACAGCAGTACCTCGACCTGTCGAAGGGCGAAGCCTACAACCGCCTCGAGCGCGGACGCCTGCTGTTCGGCCCACCGCCGGAACCTGCCGCTCCCCCGGTTGAGGAAGACCAGGATGACGACCTCTTTGGTGCCGCAGACGAGGACCACCAGGACCAACAGGAGCAGGAGCAGCAGGACCGTCAGAAGCAGCAGCAAGACGACGCCCGCAAGAACTCCTCCCAAGTCAGCGCCGAAAAGCAAGACATCATCCGGCGCGAACTGGACAAGCTGCTCAAGGCCGCCGCCGGTGAGCACACCCGCATCTACGCCGACGCCATGGCCGAAGCGCTCCTGCGCAGCCCGGAAGACCTCCGCCAGTTCGTCCGCCGCGCCGTGGCTGAAGCGAACCGGAAGCACGCTCCCCACTCCAATCCGAATGCGGGGTATGAGAACCGTGGTTTGTCGTTTGGTCGTCGTAAAGCAGATGGCACCGTTGATATCCACATCACCGCCACGGCCGGCGCCGCCGCGTTGATCAAGGCGCACGCTGATAGAGGCCTCGCACCGAACTCGAACCTGCCTGCAGAATTCCAGGACGAGAAGGACACCCGATCGCCTGGGCAGCGACGCTTCGACCAGTTCTTCGCCATCTTCCAGCAGTACGAACAGGACTGCCAGAAGAAAAACGGTGGGGCGGCTTCGGTAGTGATCTCGATGACGCTCGACGACCTTGCCGACGGCGACGCCTCCATGCTCTACGACACCAACACCGGCATCGAAGTCGACTGCTTCGACCTCATCCGCCTCGGCATGGACGGAACCACCGACTTCCTCCTCCAAGTCGACGGCGTCACCTCAGTGCCACTGTGGATGGGCCGGACCACACGACTCGCCTCAGTCGAACAGCGCATCGCAATGTTCGCCATCCAAGGCGTGTGCTCCTGGCTGGGCTGCACCACCCCAATGACGGAGTGCGAAGCCCACCACATCCTTGCCTGGATCAAGGGCGGCAACACGGACATCGAAAACCTCACCGGACTGTGCCGCGAACACCACAGGTGCAACAACGACAACAGAGACGGCTCCTTGAACAAGGGGTACATGGATTACGACCCCCAAACAGGCAAAGCCGGGTACCGAAAACACCCCTTTGACCCGCTGAAATACAACCAATCAGTACCCGCGAAACACTCCGCAGTCAGCAGAATTTACGCAGCCAAAGGAAGATGCGACTGCGCCCGGACCGGGACACTCGACCCTGCCTTTTACCCACCGGGCCACCCACCTGGTAGCCCACCGATGCCCAAAGGTGCCTAACGGTGCCTACCCTCGAAGGCATGCGTATTTTCACCGTCGGCCATTCCAACCTCGAGTTTGACCAGTTCACTGGCATGCTCGAGGCTTCCGGCGTGCGCGCCATTGTGGACGTGCGCAAACTCCCCGGCTCCAGGAAGTACCCCTGGTTCAACGACGACCACCTCGCCACACACCTACCCGAGCACGGCATCGCCTACTCCCGAAGCGAAGGCCTTACCGGGCGGCGCAACGTCTCCAAGACCATCCCCTTTGAGGTCAACGGAAACTGGCGCAACCGCAGCTTCCACAATTACGCGGACCACACGCTCGGCGACGAGTTCGCGCAAGCCCTCGCAGAACTCAGAGACCAGGCCGCGGAAACCCCAACGGCGATCATGTGCTCGGAAGCAGTGTGGTGGCGCTGCCACCGTCGCATCATCGCCGACCACCTCCTCGCCCACGGCGACGACGTGCAGCACATCATGGGCATGACCCAGCACGGCCCCACCCTAACCCCCGCGAAGCTCAACGACGGCGCCACCGTCGGCGACGACAAAAAGGTGCGCTACCCGGCGAAAGAAACCGAGTAGCACACCTCGAGTTTTAACCCTGTGCTCTAGCGAGAGTGGCTAGCGGGTGCGATTAGTTAGAACGGCGACGCAGCAGCACCAGGAAGCCAGCAACCACGAGGGCCAAGACGCCCACACCGATGGCGACGTTGCGCCAGGACGCCGATGGCTCAGCCTGCGATTCCGGAGAGGCGGTCGCGGAAGAGTCTGCCGCCTCACCACCAACAACGCTGCGGATCCACTCGGCCTGCTCAGCGACCGGCGCCACCGCGACGGCGGCGTTGGAGGTCATTTCCTCCTCGGTCGGGTTCTCGGGATCCTCAAACAGACCGGCCGACATGACGCCAGCGACCTTGCCGTCGGCGAAGATGGCGCCGCCGGAGTCGCCCGGCTGGATGCGGGCGCCGTTCTTGAGGGCGACCTCGAGGGCGGTTGGGGCGTCGAAAAGGGCGAGCGGGGAATCGCCACGCACCTCGGCCTCGGCGGAGGGCAGCTTGGTGGAGCCGCCCGAGCCGTCGGAGGACCAGCCGTAGATGTTGACTGCGCCAGCGGGGATCTCGTCGGCAACCTCTGCAAACGTGTCTAGCTGCATTTCCTCTTCGGTGTGGAGCAGGGCGATGTCGCCGCGCGGGGCGATCTCGTGGCGGTCGACCTTGTAGACGCGCTGGTCGTCGCCCTGGCCGGTGCGAACCGAGCCGCCCGGCTTTGCGGCAGCCTCGACGCAGTGGCGGGCGGTGATCACCCAGTGGGGGTCGATGGCGGTGCCGGTGCAGACGCCGTCGTCGGGGTCGGAGTCGTCGACACGCACGGAGACCACGGGCTTGGCCTCGTCGGCATCACCGGCGAAGGTGGTGCTTTCCATCGCCCATGCGGGCTGGGCGACGAGGGCGCCTGCGACGGCGAGGCTAGCTACGTACTTTTTCACGATTGTTCTCCTTCACTACCGCGGTGATGCGGCGAATTACAGTTTCAAGCGGCCCGCGCTTAAATTTCGCGAGCCATACATAAGCGATCACGATGGCGCCGCCCAGGGTCACCCACACGTTGAGCCACTCGGCGGTGAGCACGTGGATGCAGTACAGGGTCAGCGGCATCCGGCCCAGCGGGGCGAGCCATCCGAGCCAGCGCTGCGCCAGGCAGCACAGGGCGCAGATGCTTATCGACGCCCCCACGCTGCCCACAACGTCCATGAGTCCTCCGGTGTGGCCGGTGGCGTCGAGAAGCGGTGGCAACGGTGTGGTCCAGCGCAGCGCCACATCCAGGGCAAACAGCGCCCCGCCGACCACGAGGCCGGGCCACAACGGCATGTGGCGCTTGAACAGGATGCCGGCGATCATGAGCGTGGCCCACATCAAAAGCGGATACGGCCAGGACGACGGCGCGAGCACCGCCGAACCAAAGGTGAGTGCGCACGCGAGCCACAGCAACAAAGGCGTGTCCCAGCGTGGCGCCCAGGCGAGCAGCGCCATGCAGACCCCGATGGTGCCGAGCACCACCACGATCGACCCCGAAAATGGGGCGAGCGCGAAGTGCAGGGCGATCAGAAGGATGCCGCGCACGATGAACTCGGCGGGCTGGGCGCGCATGTACCCCATTGAGACACCGGCGATGAAGGCGAACAGCGCGGCCGGGAAGCCGAACAGCACCTGTGCGGTGATGCCGTCTTGGACGGTGAGGTGCGCGACCATCATGGCGACGAGTGCCACCGCGCGGGCGGCGTCGATTCCTACGTTTCGGGTCTGCATGGCTGTGGAAGTTACGCAACCAGATGTTGCGGTGACGTTAACGTGGACGCAACACCCCCGCCGATACGATCGGGGCCATGACAATTCGGGTACTTGTGGTCGACGACGAAGCCTATCTCGCCGACGCCATCGCCACCGCACTCAACAACGCGAACATGCAGGCCACCGCCGTGTATGACGGTGTAGAGGCGCGTTCGCGTATCGACGACACCCGCCCCGACGTCGTCGTCCTCGACCGGGACCTGCCGGGGTTGCATGGTGATGAGGTGTGCAGGTGGGTCGTCGATACGCATCCCGCGACCCGGGTGATCATGCTGACCGCATCCGGGTCCCTGGACGACAGGCTGGAAGGCTTCGGGCTCGGCGCGGACGACTATCTGCCCAAGCCGTTCGAGGTCCCGGAGCTGATCGCGCGGGTTAATGCGTTGGCGAAGCGCAACGCCCCGGCGCGCGGCGAGGTGTATCGGTGCGGGGATGTGCGCCTAGACACCTTTCGGCGCGAGGTCACCCGTGGTGGCGAGACTGTGCCGCTGAGCCCGAAGGAGTTCGCGGTGCTCGAGGTGCTCATGGAGGCCGACGGCGGGGTGATCTCTGCCGAGGACCTGCTCGCGGAGGCGTGGGACGAAAACGCGGACCCGTTCACTAACTCCCCGCGCGTGACGGTGTCGCACCTGCGCAAGAAGCTAGGCGAGCCGCGCATCGTGCACACCGTGGCCGGCGCCGGCTACTACGTGGCGGAGGAGGAACGATGAGGCTGAGTTTGCGGGCCCGCATTACGGTGATGTTCGTGGCCACGGTGCTTGGGATGGGGTTGGCTCTGATCGGGCTAGTGTATGCCTACCTGAAGCTCACCCCGGTGCCGGTAACGGCCACCTTCCCCACGGTGGAGGACGGTGTCATCATCGACGGTGCCGTGCCGATCACCAGCGAGATCCTGCGCCGCGTCCTCCTCGCCTCCCTGTCGGTACTTGCCCTGTTGACCCTGCTTGCGGGTGTGATCGGCTGGTTCGTGGCAGGCCTGGTGATCAAACCTCTTCGCGACATTGCCGACGACGCCGCCTCCGTCACCCGCGGCGACCTCTCAGCCCGCATCACCCACCATGGTCCCGACGACGAGGTCGGCGAACTCGCCGACGCGCTCAACGTCATGCTCGACGAATTGGCGGGCGCAGTGGAGCGCCAGCGCCGGTTCGCCTCCAACGCCTCCCATGAGTTGAAGACTCCGATCGCAACCATCCAGACCATGGCAGACGTGGCCCTGACCGGCGACGACGGCGGGCTGCGTCCCACGCTAACCCGCGTGCGCGAGGTCAACGCCCGCAGCGCCGACACCGTCGCCGCCCTACTCCAGCTGGCCAACGTGGACGTGCGCGACCGGCAGCGCCTCGACCTGGCAGAACTGTGCCGCGAGGTGTGCGCCGACCGCAACGTCCCCGCCGACGCCGTGCCCGTGACCGTGGACGCCTCCCCCACCCTGACCCGCCAGGCGGTGGACAACCTGGTGCGCAACGCACTCACCCACGGAAACAACCCCGCGCTCACCCTGCGCAAGGTGGGCAACGTCGCCGAGGTCACCGTGGAATCCGGCGGCGAGACCTACTCCGCGGCCGAAGTTTCAACCTGGACCGAACCATTCGCGCGCGCCGAACGCACCTCAGGCGCCGGCCACGGGCTCGGGCTGGCACTCGTCGATGCGATCGCAAACGCCCACGGCGGATCCCTGGTGCTTGCGCCGCGGGCCGGTGGTGGGCTCGTCGCAAAGCTATCGCTTCCGGCCTAAAGCTCCCGGATGTAGAGCAGCATGCGGGAGCCCGACTCGACGAAGTTTTGAAGTGACCATTAAAGTGTCGCGAGTGTCCCGGCAGGGCAGCACGAGAAAAGTTCGATATTGAGGAGGTTACGGTTGCGTCATTTCAGCCCACTATTCACGATGGGACCTGCACGACGCGACCACATCCCTGCCTTCCGCACCGCGCTCGGCGTGGCCATCCCGATGTTTACCCTGCTGGCGCTCGGCCGGCTAGACCTTGCTATCTACGCAAACTTCGGTGCATTTACCGGGGTGTATGGCCGCCACGCCACCCGCGAGATTCGCCTAAAGCACCACATTCTTGCCGGCACCGCACTGACCTTGATGGTGACGCTCGGCGCGACCATTGCGTGGTTTGATCTCAGCCCATGGGTCCTGCTGATTGTCACCTCTATTGCGTCGTCTGTGTGGGCGACGATCGCGCTGGCCACCGACATGAAGCCGACTGGCTCCGTGTTTGTGATTTTTGCCGTTGCTGCCGTCGGTTCCTTAAGTAACCCGGTCCACCCGCTGCTCGCCTTCGCCATCGCGGGCGGCGCGGCGCTGGTGTGCCTTGTTTTGGGTTTGTTCTCCCACCTCATCGGCGAAGGGCCGGGTGGCGACGCGAAGGAAAGCGAAATCCCCACCCGAGCCCCCGACGCAGGCCGCGTGCCGCGCCGCCGCCTTGCGGTCGAGGCAAACCGGTTCTTCTTCGCCCCGCTGCTCGCCGGCACCTTGGGACTGATCTCAGTGACGCTTGTCGACCCCCTCTCCCACTCCTACTGGGCCATGGTCGCTGCCGCCGCTCCCTTGGTGAACTCCCGGTTTAAGGTGCAGTACTTCCGTGCCATCGAGCGTGTCCTTGGCACCCTGACCGGCATCGCTGTGACCGGCTTCCTCCTGTCGCACCATCCGCAGGGCTGGCAGATTGTGGTGTGGATCGTCATCCTGCAGTACCTGACCGAGATGTACGTGACCCGCAACTACACCATCGCCGCCAGCTTCATCACCCCGACCGCGCTTTTGATGGTGCAAGTTGTCGACGCCGCCCCAGTCGTCCCAATGCTGCTCGCCCGCACCGCAGAAACCATGCTCGGCGCGGTGGCTGCTTTGGCGATCATCGCGGTGGGATACGTGCGCAAGTACCCCACCGTGGTGCTTCCGCGGAAGGTGAGTTAGCGGGGGCCGTCTCCGGTGCTGATGTTCCATGCGAGCTCGAATTTATCCTCGAGCATTCCGAAATGCGCACCCCATGGCGCCAGCGCGAAGGGCATAGTGACCTTGCCGCCGCCTGCGGTAAGGCGTTCGATGAGACGCTCGCCTTCTTCCACCGACTCAACGTCGGCGGTGAATCCAAACACGCCACGGTCGAGAGCGCCTTTCTGATTTTGCAGGTCGTCGCCGCCAAACACGCCGTGATAAAACTCGAGCGCCTCTCAGGCATTGCCGGGGATCGAAACGTAAAGCGATGTCTTCATGCGCGCCAGTGTAAGCGGAAGTCGTCGAGCCCTCGATTGACCATTGCACGCCAGTCACCCGCTGAATACACTGTATTCAGTTTGATGAAAGGGGTACCCATGGCAACGATGACAATCCGGATGGATGACAATGATGCCGAGCTAGTGCGCAAGTACGCGCGCTTCGAGGGCGTAACTATTTCCGACTTCGCCCGCGATGCGATCTTGGAGAAAATTGAGGATGCGCACGATTTACAGGAGCTTCGCGACGCAATCGCTCACGACACCGGCGAGCGCTACAGTCTCGACGAAATTCTGGCCGACCTCGATCAGTAGCAACTTTCAATGAACGCAGCGGCAGGAGAGTACAAGGTCGAATTCACAGCCCGCGCCCGCAAACAGTTGAAGAAGATGGACCGCTTCGACGCGCGGATCATCGCCACCTGGATCAAAGACAACTTGGAAGGTTGCACCAACCCACGAGCATTTGGGAAAGGGCTCATCGCGAATCGGTCCGGCGAGTGGCGCTACCGCGTCGGCACATACCGAATCCTCGCTCTCATCAACGAAGGCACAATCACAATCGAAGTGCTTTCAATCGGTCATCGCCGCGAGATCTATCGCGATTTTTAGCTCGGACGTAGGGTGGGCGGCATGAACGACCTGACCATCGCGCCCGGCCCGGGGATCCCCGGCGGCGTGGTCATCGCGGCCGCCGACCTGACGGAGCGGTTCGCAAAGTCGTCGGGGCCGGGCGGCCAGGGCGTCAATACCACCGACAGCAAGGTACAGCTTTCCCTCGACATCGCCGCATGCGCATCGCTTACCGACGCCCAACGTCGCCGCATCTTGCGCAACCTCGAGCATCGCCTAGACGGCACCGTCCTCACCGTGGCAGCGTCGTCCCAGCGGTCACAGGTCCGCAACCGTGCCGAGGCGCGCGAGCGGTTGGCCGCCCTGCTGCGCGAGGCGCTCGCCCCGCCGCCTCCCCCGCGGCGCAAGACGAAGCCGACCAGGGGCTCGGTGCGGCGCCGTCGAGAAGCGAAGATGCGTCGCTCGGAGCTGAAGTCCATGAGGAAGCGGCCCCAGATTCCTTAGAGCTGTCACCATCGACCACAAGCGCCCTGGGCCAGTAGGCTTCAGCGCATGGAACGGACTTACACATGGCAGCATGTAGACAACCCCTTAATCCAGAACGAAGCAAGGGTGCAGTTCCACCAAACTGGCTTGACGGCTAGCGGTACCCAGGTCGGGGAAGGTTACAAAGCCGCCTGGGATCTGAGGGCTGTAGAAAACTGGGTAACTCAAAACGTGGTGGCCAACGTCGTGGGCGAAGGTTGGGAGCGTCACCTTAAGCTCACACGGTCCGAAGAAGGCGAGTGGAAATCGACTACTAAAGAATCAGGCACCCAGCCGGACCACCTCCCGTCACCGGGTCTTGTACAACCAGCTGATCTGGAAACTGCAGTGGACTGTGACCTGGGTCTATGCCCCTTGACAAACACGATGCCCATTCGGCGCCTCGGGTTGCTCGAAGAGAATGTCCCCAAGACTCCGCTCATCATGGCCTGGATCGATATGCCCTCTCTCCAGGTAATCGCCTCGGATCAGTACTACAGTTCAATCGACTCACACAAAGTTCGCTACGCAAGCGGAACACGAGGAGTCGATGTAGAGCTCGAAGTCGACGAAGATGGGGTTGTCGTCTACTACCCCGACATGGCGCGACGCATTTAAAGTCGCTGACCTGCTACGCCGAGGCAGCCTGGAGCGGCTGAATCCGTTCGATTTCCGCCAGGATTTTGTCTTCTGCCACATCCAGGTCGTACTGGGCCTGTAACCCAAGCCAGAACTGGGGGCTCATCCCGAAAAACTTCGCCAAACGAAGGGCAGTGTCAGCGGTTACAGCGCGCTTACCGTGAACAATTTCGTTGATCCGGCGGGGCGGAACGCCGATGGAGACGGCCAGCTTGTGCTGGGTGATCTCCATTTCCTTGAGAAAGTCCTCCATAAGGATCTCACCCGGGTGAACCGGAGGGAGCTTGTCAGTGGTAGTCAACGATCTCAACCTCCTCTGGCCCCGCGGCGGACCACCGAAAACAGATCCGCCACTGGTCGTTGATTCGAATGCTGAACTGACCCCGCCGGTCGCCTTTCAAGGCCTCGAGCCGGTTTCCCGGAGGAATCCGTAACTCATCGAGAGTCTGCGCGTACCCAAGCTGGCGAAGCTTGCGCAGCGCTACTGAGTGAATGCGGGAATCGATCGAGCGGACCCGCTCTCGATTCCACAGACGCTCAGTGTCCTTGTCAGCGAATGACTGGATCATGTCTCACCCTATCCCCCATAACGCGAAGCGTCAATAACGCACAACGTTAAGTTTGTGCTCGCCCGAATACAAATGCACACCCACTTTACGCAACCACACCGTCGCAAGCTCCGCATTACGGTGGCTACCGTGAAGACAATAAAACGGGAAGCCGATCAGTGAAGATCAGGTTGATGCTTGGGTCGCCGAAGCCGAAAAAGGCTACGACATCGAGTTCTTGCGCTCTCGCGGGAGTGACCCTCGCGATTCAATACGCTCCACTACGCCGGAAGGCTGAGTCCCCGCCCGGACACCATGCTGCGGTTTCTTAGCCCCGCCCCCATAATGATGCCCATGAGCGACCCCAACTTCACGATCCGCCAGATCACTTTCGACTGCCTCGAACCGTCCCAGCTCGCCGAGTTTTGGTCCGCCGCCACAGGTTGCGAAATCGCCGCGGATTACGGCGATTTCGTGATGGTTGATTCCACCCCAGCGCTAGGGTTTCAGCGCGTTGACGATCCCACGCCTGGCAAGAACCGCATGCACATCGACGCTGGCGGGGCGGAGCGCGAATCCTTAGTAGAGCGCCTCAAAGGCTTGGGCGCAACCGAACTCGGCACCCACAAAGCACCGGGATTGGTGTGGACCGTCATGCAGGATCCAGAGGGCAACGAGTTCTGTGTGGGCAGCCCCGAGGCCTAGCTACACGTTGAACTTGAACTCCACGGTATGTCGTTGCAAAGTTACCCCCTCTCGTTAACACCATCAAAAGGAGTGTTATCCAATGAAAGCGTTCGGCTTCTTAAGCTTCGGGCATTACGCCTTCGGCAGCTAGTGCGGGCCATCTGCGGAAAAGATCGCCAAGACTCGTCTGGAGATCACCCAAGCTGCGGACAAAATCGGCGTGAACAACGCGTCCTTCCGAGTCCACCACTTCGCACTGCAGGCCTCCGCCCCGATGCCGCTGCTGTGTGCTATCGCGGCCACCACCAAAATCATCGAGGTGGGCACCGGCGGCATCGACATACGCTAGCGCATATCGGGGTTGTAGCGTTTGAGCCATTGACTCCCGCCGTCTACAAGTACCTACACACTTGATCGGTGCTGCACGTTTCAGGATCCGGGTGCGCGGCGTCCTGGCTAAGGTCCGCGATAGTGTCGCGCAGCACGGAGAGCTGCGCGATCTGCTGCTCGATCTCAGCGAGGCGCACGTCAAGCAGGTCGCGCACGTGCTCGCAGGGCGCATGGCCGCCGTCGCGGATGTCGAGGATCTGGCGGATCTGGGCGAGAGTGAGACCCGCGGCCTGGCCGCGGTGGATGAAGTCGATCCGAGCGACCGTCTCGGGCGCGTAGTCGCGGTATCCGGACGGCGTGCGCTCGGTCGGGGGCAGAAGGCCCTGTTCCTCGTAGAAGCGAAGGGTCTTCGCGGTAGTGCCCGCCCTCTCGGCGAGTTCTCCGATCCACATTGCTGTCTCCTTCCGTGGCCGCGCTTGACCTTCCCCTGCACTGGAAGGCCCAGTATGGCTGAGACAGAGCAGAAAGCCAAGAGTTGACAGGAGTAGCGATGCCTACGAAGTACGATCTCGCCATCATCGGATCGGGAGGCGGCGCGTTCGCCGCTGCGATCCGCGCCAGCACGCTCGGGAAGTCGGTGGTGATGATCGAGCGCGGGACGCTCGGCGGCACCTGCGTGAACACGGGCTGCGTCCCGTCGAAGGCGCTCATTGCCGCGGCCGGCGCGCGGCACGTCGCGGTCGATGCCGCAACCCGGTTCCCCGGGATCGCGACGACGGCGGATCCCGTCGACATGCCCGCGCTGATCGCTGGGAAGCAAGCGTTGGTGGAGTCGCTGCGCGGCGAGAAGTACGCCGACGTCGCCGACTCCTACGGCTGGCAGGTCCTCCGCGGCGACGCCTCGTTCGTGGGCACCCCTGATGCGCCGGTTCTCGATGTTGCCGGATCCGACGGAAGCGTCGAGACCATCGAGGCCCACCACTACCTGGTCGCGACTGGTTCTCGCCCGTGGGCACCGCCGATCGACGGCCTGAAGGAGACCGGATACCTGACCTCGACCACGGCGATGGAGCTGACGGAGGTCCCCGAGTCGCTGCTGGTGCTCGGCGGCGGCTACGTCGCCCTGGAGCAGGCGCAGCTGTTCGCCCGCCTCGGCTCGCAGGTCACGCTGCTCGTGCGGTCCCGGCTCGCCTCGAAGGAGGAACCGGAGGTGTCGAAGGCGCTCCAGGAGGTGTTCGCCGACGGGGGCATCCGCGTCGTCAGCCGCGCAGTGCCCACCCGGGTCTCCCGCGGCACGGGAGGCGAGGCCGTCGTGACCGCCGCCTTGTCCGGTGGCTCGCAGGAGTTCCGCGCCGACCAGGTCCTGGTCGCCCTCGGACGCCGTCCCGTCACCGATGGCCTGAACCTCGATGCGGTCGGGGTGAATACCGGAGACTCCGGCGAGGTGGTCGTCTCCGACCGGCTGCAGTCCTCGAACCCGCGGGTCTGGGCCGCGGGCGACGTGACCGGGCACCCCGAGTTCGTCTACGTCGCCGCCCACCACGGCACCCTCGTCGCCGAGAACGCGTTCGCAGACGCCGACCGGTCCGTCGACTACGCCCGCCTGCCGCGGGTGACGTTCACCGGGCCCGCGATCGGCGCGGTCGGGATGACCGAGAAGGACGTCCTCGCCGCGGGGATCCACTGCGACTGCCGCGTCCTGCCCCTGCACCACGTGCCCCGCGCCTTGGTCAACCGCGACACCCGCGGGTTCATCAAGATCGTCGTGAACGCCGAGACGAAAGAGATCCTCGGCCTGACCGCCGTCGCCAAGGACGCCGGGGAGCTCGCCGCCGCAGGCGTCCACGTGCTCGGCAGGACCGTCGCCGAGGTCGCCAACGCCTGGGCCCCCTACCTGACCATGGCCGAGGGCATCCGAATCGCCGCGAAGGCCTTCACCACCGACCCGTCGCTGCTGTCGTGCTGCGCATGAACGGCAACGCAGGCAATCGGGGAGATCTCATCCTGAAGCAGACGATGAGCGCCGATCAGGACCGCGACGAATGGCGCGCCGGTCCCGTCGTCGCTGCAGTGACCGGGCTGCTCTTGCTGGCATGCTGCGCGCTTCCGTCGCTGCTCTGCTGCGGCCTGCCGTTCATCGCGGCGGGCGGAGCACTCGCAGGCGTCGGTGGGCTCCTCGGTAATCCCTGGATCATCGGTGCCGGGACCGCCGTCGTGATGGCCGTCATGGCGGGGATGCTCGTCAGGCTACGGCGGCGGCACCGGCGCCGCAGGTCCGGCTGCTGCGAAAATCCTTCGACCGCTGATCGGAACCGGTAGTTCGAGCGGATCCAGCGATCACTGCCACCTGCGGAGGCCGCTGAAATCGAAGCCCGACGGGAGAAGGAGGAGCAAAAAGCGTTCGAATCAACCGGTGACGAGGATAATACTGAGGCTGGATCCCGGCCGTCGCGACGCGGTCTCCGCTTCCGCCGAGACGAGAAAGGGTTGTGGGCACCTAGGCTGGGCGGCATGAACGACATGACCATAGCACCCGGCCCGGGGATCCCCGACGGTGCGGTCATCGCCGCCGATCTCGCGGAGCGTTTCGCGAAATCGTCGACTCCGGGCGGCCAGGGCGTCAACACGACGGACGGCAAAGTCCAGCTTTCCATCGATGTCGCGGAATGCGCATCGCTTACCGACGCCCAGCGTCACCGTATCCCGCGCAACCTCGAGCACCGCCTAGACGGCTCCGTCTTTACCGTGACTGCGTCGACTCAGCGGTCTGTGTTTCGCTAGTGGTCCTCTCGCCTGCACCTGCGACACAGCCTCGTGCCCCCGGGCCGTAGCGTTCGGGGGAGCACAATAGCCCCAGTCTTCATCACGTCCCGGGATCAAAGAGTTCATCGCAGAGGTTAAGCACTACACGTTGAACTTGAACTCGACGGAGTGTCGTCGATAAATAACCATTTGATGCGCGCGTGCGGAATTAACAACGAAATACCGCTAAAACAGACAACATATGGGGTGCACAGAAACACATATAAGTTCTGCGGAAAACCTATAGGGTGCGTCGCTAAAAACCGCTGTGCGCGAAAAACATAAAGGGTTTACGGACCCGGTCCCAGACCCCTCAATACTCTGAGCCGGAAGAATGGAAAGTGGAAGGTTGATGTATCCCCACTATTTATTTTTTCCGTTTTTCGGAGTACATCGGGAGCTACAACTGCGGACCAGCTCTGTGTGAACTAGATGAGAAGGCGCAGCAGCGAATCATCGACGCTGGACAGTTGGTGCTGCGGGCACGCGAGCGGCACCCCCAGCGGTCACTCGCGGAGCACTACAACCCGTTATCGATGGACCCAATTCTGCTCAAGGCTCACAACAACTTGGACCGGGAAGTCGATAAGGCTTTCGATGTGGCACGCAAACTCACCAACGAGCGCCAGCGCCAGGAGCTACTGTTCGCCAGCTACGGGGAGTTGGCGAGGGGCTATGTCTCCTCGCTTTCATCAAAATCGAAACCACCAGCAGGGTCGTTCCCCGTGCGGGTGATTTTGATCGGTCCCGCTGCTGGGTGTAGAACCCTGTCGCTGGCAACGCCGGGAACTATGACTGTGCCCGACGAGAACACGTCACTGCCATAACGCGGCTCACGGTAGACGAACATGGGTCGTTCACTACTACTGGTGGATTTCGGTTTTGGTGGTGGGGGGATTACCGCCGCCGGCCTCGATTTTTCCGTTGAGGAGGGCGTTGACTACTTCCCGATTGTGAAATGGGCCGATGGCGCGGTGAAGAGGAACCAGTCACCTGGAAGAGATCGATCCAGTCGCTGGTGTGCAATCTGGGAGGTAGGGTTGCGGGGTCGATTCCTCGCGAGCGCAACCATGATTGTGTCTCTGAACGTGATGAAAACAACCCTGCCCTTCGGAGAATTTCCCCTATCCCGCGTCCCCGGGCGGTGAAAACGGTGTGCACCATCGCCTGAAAGGCTTTGCGTTGCTCTATCGGGATCTTCGGGTCACCCACCCGGCGGATCACTAAGATCCCCCCGTCAACGTTTGGCTGTGGCCGGAAAGCAAACCTTGGTACTCGGGAACCAAGGTGAAACGTGAACCACGGGGACCACTGAGCTGTCATCATCGTGCTTGCACCTACCCCGGCCCGGCGGCGAGCGACTTCCCACTGCATGAGGAGTACAGCGTCAGTCCATGCCGGCGCATGCAACAACTTTCGAAGAATGGCAGTGGTGAGGTGAAAGGGAATGTTTCCCACAATGACGCAGGGAGTGGCGGGTAACCGGAAGTTGAGGAAATCATCATGGACCACTTCGACCGACGCCGAGGCGGTCTTTTTTGTGAGTTTGGCAGCTAGTTTTGCGTCTACCTCAACTGCCGTTATTGCCCTCCCCAAGTGGGATATCGGGTGGGTGAGGGCACCGCTTCCTGGCCCGATCTCAATGATGGGGCCGGAGGTTTGTTTTACAAGATCGACGATGGAGTTGATGATCTTGTGGTCTGTGAGAAAATTTTGGCCATGTTCGTGACGGCCGTATCCGTATGTAGACATTAGGTGTGCTCCGTGGAGTTGAAACGGAGCCGGGCATGGCAAATGGCCGCCCGGCTAAAGGACCGGAGCGGTTTCTAACCTGCGGGAGGGAGAAAACCGCCTTAGCGGCTGGTGAGCGGCCGCATGAAAACGGAACCTGAAATCAACATGGGCCTATCGTATCCAATTAATTTCGCAGGGTCCAATACGGTGAGAAAGAAGACAACCGCACCGCAACAGTGCAAGACCTCTCTGGATTGGAATTTGTCCTACCTTCGGCTCGTCGTACAGACGCCACTGGCGTATTTTGTCTCTGGGCAACGAGGGGGAGTTACCCCCACCTCCGGATGTTTTTAAGGTGCACCCCTTATTACGCTGTGGTGCGGGAGTAGTTTTGTCCGACTGATCGGACTACCCACCGACGTGGGGCGGGTAGTTCGAGGTCCCAGCAGATGATCGCGTCGATTTCGCCGCGTTCAAAGGATGCCACCATGGCGTCGTAGTCGGGGCGAGCCACATTCTTCTTTGACGCGGAAATGGACTGATCGACGTAGTTATGTCCTATGTCCAACGTCCAAGCCACGCTGCTTTGCAATGGCTTCACAGTCCTGACGCTGCCGGTCGATGGTGAGGCCATCCACGTCAGCGTCTCGCGAGATACGAAGGTAAATAGGAGCGCGTGTTGCCAAACGCTTTTAATAAGGCCCTTAGCTAACATTGAACTTAAAACCCGACCACTTCGACATCAGTCGCCAAGAAGTCTTCCGGTGGTGCATGCGCTACAACACCCGCAGACGGCACTCCTGGTGCAACTTTCTAGCCCCCAATGACTTCGAAGCACTCACATCAGCTACGCTGGCCCAAGCAGCATAGCTAACCCCCGACGTGTCTACTTTCCGGGGGTCAGGCCCGTGCTCGACAACCCCAGCGGACTCAACGCCCACGCCAGCGTCGCGGACCATGCGGCCGGGTACCGGAAGGTGGCCAAGGCCGCGGGCATCGCGATTTAATCCCGCGCAGAGCCGGAGACTGTGACCTGGCGATCATTGATGCGCAAGGTGCTGTCAGCGGCAGCAATAACTGCGGCATCGTGCGTGGCGGCCAGAACGAGTGCGCCCCCGTCCGCAGCTCGCCGCAGGAGCGCGATAACTTGGTCGCGGTTAGTGGGGTCGAGGGAGGCGGTCGGCTCGTCAGCGAACACATAAGCCGCGCCGCGGAGCAGGGCTCGGGCGATCGCCAGCCGCTGCTGCTCGCCTCCGCTGAGAATAGCTGCCGGCCCGTCGAAGGGGACATCAAGACCGACTTCGCCGAGGGAGTGCAGCAATTCTTCTTTGGAGTATTGCTTCCTGGATAGTCCGAGGGTGAGGTTATCTTCGCAGCTTAGTTCGGGAATGATTCCGTGGTCTTGGTGGATTATCGCTGCGCGTTCTCGCCAGAATCTCCGCCTCCGCTTCATCCTCCACGCGGAGGCATTCTCACCGTCTATCCGGAGGAGGCCGTCCGCCGGCGGCAGGAGCCCGGCCAAGGTGTTGAGCAGCAAAGTCTTTCCGGAACCGCTGGCTCCACAGATGGCGACAAAGCCTGGCCCGGGTAGGGAAAACGTTGCATTTTCCACGAGGGACTTCTTCACCATCCGCGTGCTGCGCCCCACAGAAAAAGTCGACTCCGCGGCGAGACAGAGATGAGAGGTGGAAATCTCCGGCGGCAGAGTGGGGGACTGATTGGGGCTAGCCAATGACATTGTGACTCCTAGGGGAGGCGGACATGTGCTGAGAAATACTGAGACGGGCAAAACCGAGGTAGACGATTAAGACAAGGCAGCTTAGCGCGGTGAAGGTGTAGAGGAACGGGTTGGGAAGCAGTAGCGGAGCCAGGACGGACAATATGACGACAACTGTCAGGCTGACCAGTTGGCTTTTGAATAGTCGCCACATCGTTTTGTCCGGTGATTGCCCAGCGCTGTGGAGGAGTACCAGGAGGCGACGGTGAACTCGGAGCTGGATGCGCGCCTGGACTATCAAGGCCGCAAGCGTGGCGAGCAAAGCTCCGAGGACGCTCAGGATATTCAGCCAGAACAGCGCCGTGCTGGCTACTAGTTCGGCCAGACCGCGATCGGCCGCGCGTACCGGGTACACGTAGCCTTCGAGGCCGGCAGCGGTAAGTTCTGGACCCAGTTCCGAGAAATCCGCGAAGAGCAAATTTTCACTCGAAGCTGTGGAGCTTAGGAAGTCTGCGTCGAAGCCGGATAGATCGTCCGTTTCAAGCACGTAAAAACAATCGCCGGGAACCAGTTCCCCCGACATTGTTCCACTAATGAATCCGACCGCATGATCGGCACTGACCGGACCAATTTGCGCAGACTTAAGGAGCAGGTCGCCGGATTCCTGAGCCCACAGATCCACGGAAGCTGCGAAATGCTCTTGGGCTGCGGAATAGTCGACCGAGTGGTTGTCGTCTCCGGGACGGAACTGATAATCCTGCAGATCGTGCCATTGGCGGTTAGCAAGTGCCACGGGGCAGGAGTCCGGCACACCGGTACCTTCTTTCGGCAAAGTATGGCTGAGGACAGCCCCGTGCTCCCGTTCCCAGCTGAGCGCGAAGTCGCGGAAGTTCTGCTGCACACTGGGCGGCAAGAGCTCGCCTCCTTCCGCGCGGCCAGCAGGGCCGTCGAAGTTGGCTGAAAAATGCAAGGCTCCAAACTCCGCGAGAGATTTCCAGGTCTGCTGGGCCTCGGATTCCTGCTGGTAGGAGCGGAGCGCAGCCGCTGAGCTAAGACCCGCTGCTACAAAGGTCACGCAGGTAAAGACCGAAATTACTTTCAGCGCTTTTCCCGCCGCCTTCTCTGCGGGGGCACGCTGCCCCAGCAGCGCTACTGCGCGGCGCAACAATGGGGCGGTGACGGCTACGGCCAAACCGGTGGTGGCCAGGGCCAAGCCTATCCCGGCGGCGTAGAACCTGAGGAACAGGAAAGCAAAAGAATAGCTTCCTTGGCGGGCGAGGAATGTACTCGCAAGGCCAATGAGAACTAGGTGTGGGAGGATGACAAAGGCCCATTGCCGCCAATTGCCTTTTTGACTGCGGTGCCCGCCATTTATTGTGCGCAGCGCTGCCAATCTAAGACCGGAAACCCGAAGAACAAATACCAGGGCAAAAAGGGAAACGACAAATAGAAACAGGATCGCCACCAACGCGGGCAGGCGGAATACGACCGATTGGATGAGGTGAAGGAACTGCGTCTTTTCGCTTAGCCTGAGCCCGTCATTCCTGGCCGATTCGTAGAAGTGGTTCGCATTGCCACCCGTTGCTTTGGGAACCAAGACGTAGTCACCGTGGTAATCCAGCGACCCAAGCTCACTGGACGCTTGGCTCAAGGCATCCGGCCGGTTGAGCCGGGGAATGCGTTCCGGTGCTGGATAATTTTGCTCCAGCGGGATGAAAACCTCGTGGGAAGTCCCGCTTGCGTCATCGGTGCCAGTCAGCCGGTAGATGGAGTAGCCGTTCTGCTCGGCCAATGAAACCAGTGAGTTACGGATTACCGTCGGTGCGTAGTCTGACTCAAGTTCCTCCGCGAGTGAAGTCTTAGGCTCGACGTAGTCAAGACTAAAGGTTGATTCGACCCCTAAGGACAAGGGCTTGGTGGAGTCAACCAGGGCTGTCAGCAGCCACCCAGTAGTCGCGATGACTGCAGCAAGAAGTAGGCTCAAAAGCCCAAGTACTAGGGGTCGAATGCGCATGAGTTCTAGCAGAAGTTGTAGTAGTAGCTGTCCTTAGTGCCCGGCAAATTCGTTGCCGAAAGCTCGGCGATCGACTTCTGGCCGCCGCGGGTGTTGATGCTTCGTTGCGTTCTGCCGTTGACGGTCACAGTCGAAGTATGGCACCGATTCGTCGGGACGGTCCACGTCCTTCTTTGATGCAGAGATCGATTGATCGACGTAGGTATGCACGACGTCCCAGCCGCGTTGCTCGGCGAGGGCTTCGCAGTCCTGACGCTGCCGGTCGATGGCGAGGCCGTCCATGGCAGCATCTAACGAGATACGGAGGTAAATAGCAGCGCGTGTAGTCATACGCTATTCATAGCGTATTTAGGTTACATTGAAACGAAACTCGACCACGTCGCCGTCGACCATGACGTAGTCCTTGCCTTCCTGGCGGACCTTGCCGGCGGCGCGGGCCTCGGCCATGGAGCCGAGCGCGTCCAGGTCTTCGAAGCCGACGATCTCGGCCTTGATGAAACCCTTTTCAAAGTCGGAGTGGATCACGCCTGCGGCCTTCGGGGCGGTGTCCCCCTTGTGGATGGTCCAGGCGCGAGCCTCCTTCGGGCCTGCGGTGAGGTAGGTCTGCAGGCCGAGGGTGTCAAAGCCGGCCTTGGCCAGGGTCTTCAAACCTGGTTCGTTTTGGCCGACGGCGGCGAGGAGCTCGGCTGCGTCTTCGTCGTCAAGTTCGAGCAGCTCGGTTTCGGTCTGGGCGTCGAGGAACACAGCCTCGGCCGGGGCGACGAGTTCGCGCAGTTCCTGTTTCTTCGCCTCGTCGGTCAGCACGGCTTCGTCGGAGTTGAAGACGTAGAGGAACGGCTTGGCGGTCATCAGGTGCAGGTGGTGCAGCAGTGCCAGGTCGATATCGCCGGTCTTGGAGGCGGCGAAGAGGGTGCGGCCGTCTTCGAGAATGGCCTGGGCCTTCTTAGCCTCCTCGGCCTGGTCGGCGACGTCCTTGTCCTTGCGGCCTTCCTTCTCCAGGCGTGGCAGGGCCTTTTCGATGGTCTGCAGGTCCGCGAGGATCAGCTCGGTGTTAATCACGTCGATGTCCGAGGACGGGTTGACCTGGCCGTCGACGTGGATGACGTTGTCGTCGGAAAACGCACGCACCACCTGGCAGATCGCGTCCGCCTCACGGATGTTGGCCAAGAAGGCGTTACCCATGCCCTCGCCCTCGGACGCGCCCTTGACGATGCCGGCGATGTCCACGAAGGACACGGTTGCTGGCAGCACGCGCTCCGAGTCGAAGATCTCCGCCAGCCGATCCAGGCGCGGATCCGGCAGCTCCACCAGGCCGATGTTCGGCTCGATGGTGGCGAACGGGTAGTTAGCGGCAAGCACCTCGTTGCGCGTCAGCGCATTAAACAAGGTGGATTTACCGACGTTGGGCAGACCGACAATTCCAAGAGTAAGGCTCACGGCGCTCCATCCTATCCCACGTTGTGGCGCTGGTTGTGAGGGGTTCGTCGCAAAGCAATGTGCAGTGGGGCACAATAGTTCGCGTGACCGCTCCGAATCAGACTGCAGACAAGCGCGACGACCGCGTCGATCGCATCGTGGTGTTTAACGCCTGGGTTTCCTCCGGGGCGAAGTTTACGCTGCGCCTGCTGGTCATCGCGCTGTTTTTCTTCGCAATCGGCAAGCTCATCGGCGCCTTTTGGGTCGGCGTGTTGCCTGCGGTGCTCGCGCTGATTGTGTGCACGGTGCTTGCCCCGGTTGCGAGCTGGCTGCGCAACCATAAGTTCACCGACGGCATCGCGGCCATGGTGACCATGTTGCTGTTCTTCGGCGTGCTGGCAGCCCTCGGCATGATCGTCGCCCCCGATATTGTGGGCCAATCGCGGCTGCTGTACATCCAGGCGCTCGAGGGTGTGCAGCGCCTGCAGTTGTGGGCGCAGGGTCCACCGCTGAACGTGAATCCGGAGAACCTGAACGAGGGTGTCGACGAAATCACGCGGTGGGTCCAGAACCAGGCCGGCGCCATCGCCGGTGGCGTGTTCTCCGGCATCAACACCGCGGCAGGCCTGTCGGTGACGCTGATGGTGCTGTTCGTGCTGACCTTCTTCTTCCTGAAGGACGGCCACCGCTTCCTGCCGTGGCTGCGCGGCGCGACGGGCGGACGCACGGGACTCCACTTCACGGAACTGTTGACCCGCGCTTGGAACACCCTGTCGGGCTTCATCAGGGCGCAGGCGGTGTGTTCCCTCATCGATGCGCTGGTGATCGGCATTGGCATTGCCATCGTCGGCGTTCCCATGGCGTTCACGCTTGCGATTATTACGTTCGTTGCGGGCTTCATCCCGATCGTCGGCGCCGTGGTCGCAGGCGCTTTGGCGGTCCTGATCGCACTGGTCACGCTCGGGTTCACCAAGGCCCTGATCGTGCTTGGCATCGTCCTCGCGACCCAGCAGCTTGAGGGCAACGTGCTCTCTCCCCTACTGCAGTCCAAGGCGATGAACTTGCACCCGGTGATCGTGCTGATCTCCGTGACCGTCGGCGGTGGCCTCTTCGGCCTCATGGGCGGTTTCCTCGCGGTGCCGACAGCTGCGATGATCGCTGTGGTGTACCGCTACGTGTTGGACATCCTGCGCATCAACGCCGGCGAGGTCCGTGCCGAGGACCTCACTTTTGCCACCGAAGAAGGCAAGCTCATCGCCGAAATCGACGAGGCAGAGTCGGTGCACAAGCGCGAGGCGTGGCGCGGCGAGCGCGACTGGGTCAACGCTCCGCAGACCCCCGAAGAGGACGTGCAAGAAGGTGATGAGGACAAGGAGTCGCCCCACTTCGCGTCGAACAGCTTGAAGAAGTTGCGCGAGGTAGGCAATCGCACCATCTTGCGACGCCGGGATTTCGAACATAAAAGCGAACCCGACGAGTAGTGTGTCGTGCCGGGGTGGTTAGATCTCCGGCATGCAAACCTCCACGGTCTTTCTCATCCTTGCAACGGGTCTCCTCGCCGGGTTTATCGTCGGGGTGTTCACCGGCGTGGCGTGGTTTCGTCGTTCTGCCCCACAGCCAGCTCCGCCGCAGGATCTACGCCCCGTCGCTCGCGCGTTGAAGGACATGCGTGAGCAGCTTGATGCGATGGATAAGCAGCAGGCGGTGGCGTCGTCGGCAATCGCAGGGCAGGTGCAGGCGATCGGGCGCACCTCCGCGCGCCTCGGTGACCGCACCGATCAACTCATCACTGCGCTGCGCTCCCCGCAGACGCGCGGGCGTTGGGGCGAGATGCAGCTGGAGCGCGTCGTGGAGCTCGGAGGCATGCTCGAACATGTCGACTTTGATACGCAGGCGCACATGCGTATCGACGACACCCGGGTCCGCCCCGACATGATCATCCGCCTCACCCAGGGCCGAAACATCGTGGTGGACGCGAAAGTTCCGTTCGGCTCTTACCTCGACGCGCTGAACACAGACGATCCTGAGGAACACGAGGCCCACCTGCGCCGCCATGCGCATTTGCTGCGTTCGCATGTGGATACGTTGTCAAACAAGACCTACATCAACGCGTTTCAGCCGACCCCGGAGTTCGTCGTGTTGTTTGTGCCAGCTGACCCGTTTTTGGATGCCGCGCTCGGGCTCGATCCGGAACTGCTTGACTATGCGTTTTCGCGCGACGTGGTCATCGCCACCCCGACCACACTGTTTGCGCTGCTACGCACAGTGGCGCTGGGGTGGCGGCAGGAAGCTATCAACGCGTCCGCGAAGGAGGTGCAGCGCCTCG
This sequence comes from Corynebacterium sp. HMSC11D10, assembly GCF_001806995.1. NCBI lineage: Bacteria > Bacillati > Actinomycetota > Actinomycetes > Mycobacteriales > Corynebacteriaceae > Corynebacterium > Corynebacterium sp. HMSC11D10. Next base: position 23,149 of record NZ_KV787073.1, on the reverse strand, counting down.
GTGCGGAACTGCATCAGCGTTTATCGACGATGGCCCGCCACTACAACAAAGTCGGCGCCTCATTGGAGAAGGCAGTTGAGGCATACAACGCCACGTTGGCGTCGATGGATTCCCGCGTAATGGTGACGGCCCGCAAGCTTGAGGAGGCCAACGTTCCCGTACGGCGGGAGCAGGCGCCCGAGCTGAATCCGGTTTCAACGCGTGCCCGGCACATGGCGGAGGACAATGACAGGTAAGCTGCGTCAGCGTGTCACATCTTTCGAGCCGGAGCCATTCCCCTACGTCCGCCACCTTTGTTGGGTTGCCGACGGGGTCTGGCCTCGGCATCGTGTTCGCCGCCCTGTTCACCGGCGTGCTGCTGTCGCTGTCCGCAGGTGTAATTTCGTGGCCGTTTCTTGCGCTGTATGCCCTCGCGGTCATCGTGGTGACCACGTTGGTGAACCCGAAGGGGCTTTCCCTGACGGTGACGAGCGCACCATTAATGTTTGTCGCCGCGCTGGTGGCCACGGGTTACTTCATGTCGCGCGAGAGCCTGTCGGCTGGCGGCGCGAGCGCTAAGACTGCACTGCTCGGTATCGCGTACCCGGTGGCGGAGTACTTCCCGGTGCTGTTTTTCACCACCGCGGGCTCGCTGCTTATCGCTGCGGTGCGGCTGCGACTGATCCGTCGGCAAAACGATGCGATTCGCCGACGCGAAACCGCCCAGCGGACCTCGCAGAACCGCAGCAACCGTCGCACAAATTCTCAAGGGCGGAGGGCTCGCGAGCAGGCTCGGTCGGTTCCTGTGCAGGAGTTGTTGGAGCGGGCGAAGTCGGAGGGGGCGCGTCGTCGCAAGGCAAATGCGAGTGGCTCGCGTAGATCCGGAGAAACCGGTGGTTCTTCACGTGCGGTTCACCGCCTCGGCGAGGACTTGTACAAAGGCTAAAGGCCTTGTCCCGATGTCAACGGGGCAAGGCCTTTGGTCGTTCTCGGCGGGGTTTATGCCTCGAGCGGTGCCTCGCGGCGCGGCAGGCGCAGTTCGCGCGGCAGGGAGAACGTGATGGTCTCCACGGTGGTGGTGACCTCTTCCACGTCGCCGTAGCCCTTCTCCCCCAGGTAGTCGAGCAGTTCGCGGACGAGGATGTCCGGCACCGACGCGCCGGAGGTCACGCCGACGGTGTTGACACCGTCGAACCAGGCATCGTCGACCTGGTGGGCGTAATCGACCAGGTAAGCATTCTGCGCACCGGCCTCGAGGGCAACCTCGACGAGGCGTTTCGAGTTGGACGAGTTCTGGGAGCCAACCACGATGACCAGGTCACTTTGGGGCGCGATCTTCTTCACGGCAGCCTGGCGGTTCTGGGTGGCGTAGCAGATGTCGTCGCTTGGCGGGTTCTCCAGATTCGGGTAGCGCTCGTGCAGTTTGTTGACGATCTCCATGGTCTCGTCGACAGACAGCGTCGTCTGGGACAGCCACACCAGCTTCTGCCCCTCCGGGAAGTCCGGCAGGCGGTCGACGCCGTCGACGCCGTCGACGAGGTGGGTGATGTCCGGAGCCTCACCTGCGGTGCCTTCGACCTCTTCGTGGCCTTCGTGGCCGACGAGCAGGATGTGGTAGCCGTCGCGGGCGAAGCGCTTCGCCTCGTTGTGCACCTTGGTCACCAGCGGGCAGGATGCGTCGAGGGTGTGCAGGCTGCGTTCCTGAGCGGATTCGCGTACTGCCGGCGATACACCGTGGGCGGAGAATACGAGGTGGGATCCTTCAGGGACCTCGTCGGTTTCGTCGACGAAGATCACGCCGCGGTCTTGCAGCGTCTCCACGACGTATTTGTTGTGCACGATCTCTTTGCGCACGTAGACGGGGGCGCCGTACTTCTCTAGCGCCTTTTCTACGGTCTCCACGGCGCGGTCCACGCCGGCACAGTATCCGCGTGGGGACGCGAGTAGCACTTTCTTACCCTGATCAGTCATGGAACCAACCCTAACGAATCTACGTCAAAAACAGTAGGCGGGTAATTCGTGCCCGCCGGGTACTGTTTACCTGGCAGAAATACTGGGGAGAAAGGAGCATCGCGTGGCAGAAACACAAGGTGTGCAAGGTGCGCAGAGTGCACCGCCGAAAAGCACGCCGGAAACGCCGTGGTCTGTGGCCAAGCTCAATAACTCCGTGAAGAGCTGGATCGACCGGCTGGGTTGGCTGTGGATTGAAGGCCAGCTCACGCAGATTAATACGAAGCCGTCGTGGCGGTTGTCGTATATGACGTTGCGGGATACGCAGGAGCAGGTGTCGGTGCAGTTGACGGCGGAGACGTCGCTGCTCACCGGCATGGCTGTGCCGTTGAAGGACGGCGACCGCGTGGTGGCGTATGGCAAGCCGACCTTTTATCAAGGCCGTGGCTCGTTTTCGATGAAGGTGGCGGAGATCCGCCACGTTGGCGCAGGCGAGCTGTTGGCGCGCATTGAGGCGTTGCGTAAGCAGTTGGCGGCCGAGGGCCTGTTTGATCCGGCGCGGAAGCGTCCGCTGCCCTACTTGCCGAAGAAGGTGGGCCTGATTACGGGGCGAGGTTCAGCTGCGGAGCGTGACGTGGTCACGGTGGCGCAGGGGCGTTGGCCGCAGGTGAACTTTGAGATCATCAACACGCCAGTGCAGGGGCCGACGACCGTGCCTGCGGTGATCGAGGCACTGCAGGTGCTGGATCGCGATCCGGACGTGGAGGTGATCATCATCGCCCGCGGCGGCGGTTCGGTTGAGGACTTGTTGCCGTTTTCGGAGGAGGCCCTGCAACGCGCGGTGGCGGCCGCTGGCACACCTGTCATTTCGGCGATTGGCCACGAGCCGGATAACCCGGTGCTGGACAATGTGGCGGATGTTCGCGCCGCCACCCCGACCGATGCTGCGAAGCGTGCCGTGCCGGATGTTGTGCAGGAGCGTGCGCTTATCGACGAAGCACGTGCCCGCATGTCCGCCGCCCTGCGCGGATGGGTGCAGCGGGAACGAAACGGCCTCGCGTCGATTCGCACCCGTCCTGCCCTAGCGGATCCGATGATGGCGATCACGCGCCGCCGCGAGGAAGTGGAGCGCGCCCAGGCGTTGATCCGCCGCGACATTTCCCATGTGCTGCAGCGTGAGAACCAGCAGGTCTCGGCGTTGCGCGCCCAGGTGTCGGCGCTCGGCCCCTCTGCAACCTTGGCCCGTGGTTACGCCGTGGTGCAGGTGGTTCCGCGCGACCACTCTGGCCCTGAGGTTGTGACCTCTATTGATCAGGCTCAGCCCGGCGCGCAGCTGCGTATCCGTGTCGGCGATGGCTCGATTACCGCCGCTTCGATGTCCACCACTCCCGCTGATTAATGCAACCAGCTGAAGTCAACTAAGAACGTTTAAGGAACACTCATGACAGACAACACGTTTGGATCCGGCCAGGCGAACGACAATGCTTTCCCGGACCCGGAGACGCTGACCTACGAGCAGGCTCGCGATGAGCTTGTGGAGACGGTGAAGATTTTGGAGCTCGGCCAGATGAGTTTGGACGAGTCGTTGAAGTATTGGGAGCGCGGTGAGGCGCTGGCGAAGCGGTGCGAGGTGCTTCTCGACGGCGCTTCGAAGCGCGTCGAAGAAGCCATCAGCACCCGTCAGGTCAGCGGGCAGGCTCCTGAGCAGTAAGTACTAGAAGCTACTGGGGTGTGATCGGAGTAGCCTTCAGCGCTGCGCTGATGAGCTCTTCGAACTCGTCCGTGCTGCCTGCGCCGGTGACGACGAAGCGTGCGTCGCCGGCGTCCACAATCCACAGGTCGCGGACCTCGCGTTCGTCGCTGGTGTAGACCTCGACGTCGGTGTCGTCGATACGCACTGTGCGATCGAGCATACGGTTGTCGGTGTTGGAGGCTTGGAGCGCCGCATCCTTATCGACGCCAGTCTGGGTGAGTTGCAGGTAGCCACGGTTCGGGGTGACCCACCCGACGACGGGTGCCGAGTTGCCGGCAAGCATGCTGCGGCGCGCCGAGTTGGTGGTCCAGCCTTCTGGCATCTGCGGGTAGCGCACCGGGTAGTTCACCGCACGCGCCTCGAGGTCGAGGAACGCTTCTGCGTCGACCTCCTGCACGGGGCCGGATTCTGGGGCGCCGGGGTTGAAGGAGCACAGCCCGGTCGCGCCGACAGCGACGAGCATGAGCACCACAATGAGCACGGCGTTGATTGCCATGTCTCGGCCGTTTTGGAAGATGCGGGGTTTCTTGTCGTTTGCCACGCGTTTCAGTATGTCATGAGCCACCTGCACCCCAGAACGGGCGGGCTTCTCCCCCGTAAAGGTGGGCGATACCAACACTTCGGCGTGTGGAAGTGCCAGAATAGAGGGGTCGATTTTTGTCCTCTGGAGGAAGGCCCCCGCGATGACTGAACAGTCTGATCTTGTCCCTGACCGCAACCTAGCAATGGAGCTCGTCCGTGTGACGGAGGCAGCAGCGCTCGCCTCCGGTCGTTGGGTGGGTCGCGGACAGAAGAACGAGGGCGACGGCGCCGCCGTGAACGCGATGCGCAAGATGATCAACTCCGTGGAGATGGACGGCGTGATCGTGATCGGCGAAGGCGAGAAGGACGAGGCCCCGATGCTGTTCAACGGCGAGCAGGTTGGCACCGGCCGTGGTGCTGCGGTGGATATCGCCGTTGACCCGGTAGATGGCACCCGTCTGATGGCAGAGGGTCGCCCGAACGCGATTTCTGTCATTGCTGCCGCGGATCGTGGCTCCATGTTTAACCCGCAGGACGCGTTCTACATGAACAAGATCGCGGTTGGCCCTGAGGCGGTCGGCGCGATTGATATCACTGCTTCCGTTGAGGACAACATCAAGTCGGTTGCTAAGGCGAAGGGTGTTCGTCCGGCTGACATCACGGTTGTTGTGTTGGATCGCCCGCGTCACGACAAGCTTGTCGAGGAAATCCGTGCCGCCGGCGCCAAGGTTCGCTTCATCATGGACGGCGACGTTGCCGGCGCAATTGCTGCCGCTCAGGACAACAGCTCCATCGACATCGCTATGGGCATTGGCGGCACCCCGGAAGGTGTTGTCACCGCATGTGCGCTGAAGTGCCTTGGGGGCGACATCCAGGGCATGCTGGCCCCGCAGTCCGACGAGGAGCGCGAGAAGGTACTCGCCGCTGGCCACGACCTGGATCGTGTCCTGGGTATCAACGACCTGGTCACCTCTGATAACTGCTACTTCGCCGCTACCGGCGTGACCAACGGTGACATGCTGCGTGGCGTGACCTACCGCAAGTCTGGCGCCACCACCCGTTCGCTGGTGATGCGTTCGAAGTCCGGCACCGTGCGCTACGTCGAATCCCAGCACCAGCTGGCCAAGCTGCAGGACTACTCGGTGGTCGATTACTCCGAGCCAACCAAGTAGAACCTGACTTTTGCCCCGCGCCTTCTCAGCGAAGAGTGCGGGGCTTTGTCGTTCTAGAACAAGGCTCCAATGACTGCTGCGCTAGCCGCGAAGTTGTTGGCTACATGCACGATGAAACTCGCGGTGATGCTGCCGTGGAACCTTGCGACCAGTGCGAGGCCGATGCCGCAGAAGAATGTGTAGACGATCACGGGTGGCGCGATATGGGCTGCAGCAAAGATGGCGGAGGTGAGCAGCACGCTCGCTGCTGCCGGCATGTGCGTGTCAAAGTAGCCCATGAGCACACGGCGGAACACAATCTCTTCAATCACTGGCCCGAGCAGCAGATAACTGGCAAGCAAGATGAGCACCGGCGCCACACTTCCGGCATCTTTGGCTAAGTCATCTGCGGTTGAGCCTCCGCCTGGTTCCATCCCGATCAGCGAGCCGACGATAGCGCTCGATGCAGCCGCCCCGACGATCACTGCCGGAACTTGCCACAGCACATGCCAGCCTCGACTCCCTAGCCGCGTAAACCCCAGCTCGAGTCCGCGACTTTTCATGTAGCGGATAAGCAGCACCAAGGGCACAACGATGGCAATGAGAACCGCGAGAGGCAGCATGCTGATCGCGACGGTGCGGGACACGTTCGCGTGCACCAACAGCAGACCCTGTCCCGCCAAAAGGGCGTACATAATGGCCATTGCCGCCAACGCCACCAGCGCATCCCTCAATGCGGGGGCCTTTTGTGTCCGGTTTTCAGACATTACAGCTCCTCATTTTTGTTATCTGGGGCATAATCGATCTTTGGAAAGGCACGAGCGCACTTTAGCGTGCGTGGCGTGCATGGGATAGAAGTAAAGGACAATCATGGCTGATCAGGAATACCGCATCGAACATGACACGATGGGCGAGGTCAAGGTGCCCGTCGACGCTCTCTGGCGCGCCCAGACGCAGCGTGCTGTGGAGAACTTCCCAATCTCCGGCCGCGGCCTTGAGGCCCAGCAGATTCGCGCACTTGGTCTGCTGAAGGCTGCGTGTGCTCAGGTGAACAAGGACCTGGGCAAGCTGGACGCTGAGAAGGCGGACGCGATCATCGCTGCTGCGAAGGAGATTGCGGACGGCAAGCACGACGACCAGTTCCCGATCGATGTGTTCCAGACCGGTTCCGGCACCTCGTCGAACATGAACACCAATGAGGTTATCGCGTCCATCGCGAAGGCGAACGGTGTTGAGGTTCACCCGAACGACCATGTGAACATGGGCCAGTCCTCTAACGACACCTTCCCGACCGCTACTCACGTTGCTGCCACCGAGGCTGCCGCAAACGATCTCATCCCGGCGCTGAAGGTGCTCCAGGAGTCTCTGGAGAAGAAGGCGAAGGAGTGGCACGAGGTTGTGAAGTCGGGCCGCACCCACTTGATGGATGCCACCCCGGTCACCTTGGGTCAGGAGTTCTCCGGCTACGCACGCCAGATCGAGCTGGGTGTCGAGCGTGTCGAGGCGACCCTGCACCGTCTGGGCGAGCTGGCCATTGGCGGCACCGCTGTGGGCACCGGCATCAACACTCCGGCTGAGTTCGGCGGCAAGGTTACCGAGGAGCTCAAGAAGCTCACCGGCCTGGATGAGCTCTCTGAGGCAAAGAACCACTTTGAGGCACAGGCGAACCGCGACAGCCTGGTGGAGTTCTCCGGCGCGATGCGTTCCGTGGCGGTTTCCCTGTACAAGATTGCGAACGATATCCGCCTGATGGGCTCGGGCCCGCTGGCTGGTTTCGCTGAGATCCACCTGCCGGATCTGCAGCCGGGTTCCTCGATCATGCCGGGCAAGGTCAACCCGGTGCTATGCGAGACCGCAACTCAGGTTTCCGCACAGGTCATCGGCAATGACGCTGCTGTGGCGTTCGGCGGCACCCAGGGCCAGTTCGAGCTCAACGTGTTCATCCCGATGATGGCGCGCAACGTGCTCGAGTCCTCCCGCCTGCTGGCAAACACCTCCCGTCAATTCGCCACCAGGCTTGTCGATGGCATCGAGCCGAACGTCGAGCACATGCGCGAGCTCGCCGAGTCGTCCCCGTCGATCGTGACCCCGTTGAACTCTGCAATTGGTTACGAGAACGCAGCCAAGATTGCCAAGCACGCGATCAAGGAGGGCATCACCATCCGTCAGGCCACCATCGACCTTGGTTTCGTCGATGGTGAGAAGCTCACCGAGGAGGAGCTGGACAAGCGCCTCGATGTGCTGTCCATGGCCAACACCGACCGAAACTAGGCCGTAGCTCGCACCTAGCTAGAATCTGCCCCCAGCACTTCACTTCAACATGCTGGGGGCTTTTTCATGCCTGATTCTTTCTCCGAGCTTCGCACTGCCGGTGGCCCGAATAAGCCGTGGGTCGTCGGTGGTGTGCTTGCGCTGATCGTCGCCGTGATCGGTGTCGCGCTTGCGGCCGCGTATTGGTACGCCAATCCGAAGCCCGAGCCGACCAACGAGGTCCCCGAAACCGTCACGGTGACGGCGCAACCGCAGTTGCGTGACGACGACACCAGCTCCCCCACAGGCACCTACACCGGAACCCTGAACAGCCTAGAGGACAACGCGAAGGTAAAGGCGTGGCCTGCGGTGGCGACGTTCGGTGGCGGTACTGCGTCGGTGACGTATCCGTTGACCGGCTGCACCGCACTGATCGGTGAGGACGGTGCGTCGGTGCCGTTGACGAAGCCGTGTGGGGATGGTTCGGGGCGGTGGGTCGTCGAAAAGCAAGAGCCCGGGATTGTGAAACTGACGTACTTTGAAGGCGAAAAAGCGCTGGTAGAAGGGGAACTCTCCGCCGGTTTGCCTTAACATGCACCGGGTGTAATATTGCACCCCGTGCAAAATGAGGGAATTCGGGAACAGAAGCGCCGCGAGACGCTAAAGCGCATCCGCAACGAGGCGGCGGCGCTTGTCGACAAGCGTGGCTACGACAACGTCACCGTCGACGACATCTGCCGCGAGGCAGGCATCTCCCGGCGAACCTTCTTCAACTATGTGGAATCTAAGGACGAGGCGATCTTGGGATCGTTTCCGTTCACCCTCGACGAGGACGCGCTGGACGCGATCCGCACGACCCAGAGCGACAACGTGCTGGAGCTTGTCATTCGTTCCATCGTGGTTGAGCCGGGCACGTTTGATGGTCCGGCGGCGAAGTGTCGTCGTCAATTACTGGAGAACAACCCGGGCTTGATGCACGCCGAAGCCGCCCGAAAGCGCGGATTCCTCACCGAAATTGGTCGCGCCCTCCGCGCCCACTTTGAAACCTTCCCGCAGGACCGCAAGCATTCGGGATCGCTGGAGGCGGAAGCACTATTCATCGTCGTGCTATTTCAAGGGGTCGTGACCAGGTACCTCTGGGCACCGCCTGATGAAGGAGACCCAATCGAGCTGCTCATCGAATACGCCAAAGACATCACGAATTACGCAAAGGACATGACATGGTAGACAACCGCGCGGGACGCCACCCGCTTCAAGCCACTCCCCCGAACGTCGGCGTCGTGTTCGCCGCCCTGCTGCTGACCATGCTGATGAGTTCGCTGGGCCAGATGATCTTCGCCACGGCCCTGCCGACCATTGTTGGTGACCTCGGCGGCGTGGACCACATGAGCTGGGTCATCTCCTCGTTCTTGGTCACGATGACCATCGCGATGCCCATCAACGGCAAGCTTGGCGACGTATTGGGCCGCAAGTGGCTCTACATCACCGGCATCGGCCTGTTCGTAATCGGCTCCGCCATCGGCGGCTTTGCTAACACCATGGAGCTGCTCATCATCGGCCGCGCCATCCAAGGCCTCGGCGCGGGCGGCATGATGGTGAACTCGCAGTCCATCATCGCGGAAGTCGTTCCTGCTCGCGAGCGCGGCAAGTACATGGGCGTGATGGGCGCAGTATTTGGTGTGTCCTCGGTGCTCGGTCCGGTCCTCGGCGGCTGGTTTACCGACGGCCCCGGCTGGCGTTGGGCGCTCTGGATGAACATCCCGCTCGGCCTGCTCGCCATGACGGTATGCACCAAGGTGCTGAAGCTGCGCCGCGGATCCGCCAAGGGCATGAACTTTGACTACATCGGTACCACGCTGATGATCGTGGCCACCACGTCGCTGATCCTCACCACCACATGGGGTGGCACGCAGTACGACTGGACCTCCCCGACCATCATCGCCACCAGCGCTATCGCTGTGATCGCTGCCGTGCTGTTCGTGATTGTCGAGCTGCGCGCGACTAACCCGCTGATCCCCATGGGGCTGTTCCGCAACCGCAACATGGTGCTGACCACCCTGGCGGGCACGGTGCTTGGCCTCGGGATGACCAGTGCTCTCGCCTACCTCCCGACGTACTTGCAAATGGTGCACGAACTGACCCCGACCGACGCGGGCCTTATGATGCTGCCGATGGTGCTCGGCATGCTCGGCACCGGCACGGCAGTCGGCTTCATCATCTCTCGCACCGGCCGCTACAAGATGTACCCACTGTCCGGCATGCTCATTACCACCGTGGGACTGTTCCTGTTCTCTCGGCTGAGCGTGGACACGTCGCTGACCGTGCTCGGGATCTACATGTTCATCTTCGGTTTCGGCCTTGGTCTGGTCATGCAGGTTCTTGTGCTCATCGTGCAGAACTCGTTCCCACTCGCCCAAGTGGGCACCGCAACGTCGACGAACAACTTCTTCCGCCAGATCGGCTCCGCTATCGGCGCCTCCCTGTCCGGCTCGTTGTTCATTCACAACATGCGCGAAAAGCTGGAGGAGCGCCTGCCGGAAGCTCTGGCGAAACTCGGCGAAGAAGGTGCTGCGCTAGGCAAGCAATTCGGTGAGGGTGCCGCGAACTCGCTAACCCCGAGCAGCGTGGCGCAACTGCCTCAGCCGGTGAAGGAAGTCGTGCTGTCGAGCTACAACGACGGCCTTACCCCCGTGTTCCTCCTCATGGTGCCGCTGGCCATCATCGCGTTCGTGATACTCCTGCCGGTCAAGGAAGACCCACTCAAGGAAGATTTGAGCTAACCGGGAAACGAAAACGGCCCGGCCCCTCACATGGGGCCGGGCCGAACGCCGTTACATGGGCGCGGTTTACTTCTCGGTGATCACCGCGGCGAACGGCTCGCCTTCGCCAGCACGGGTCCAGTTGATGGAGCCGCGCTCGAACTCCTGGGTCCAGCCGGACTCGTCCGGGTTAGCAGCCTCCGGAGCCAGCGGGAAGCCCAGCTTCTTATCCACGTTGACGTCGGTCATCCACTCGTTGGCAATCTGACCCCAGGTCGGTGCGCCACCGGTGTTCTCATTCCAGGTGACGTAGTGCTCCTGGTCGTACGTAACGATCCAGCCTTCGTCGACCTGCTCAACCTTCATCGGCTCGCCCCAGGACGGCTCAGCAAACTTATCCATGGCAGCAACGACGCCAGCCGGAACCATTGCGGTGCCGCCGTCAGCAGTTGTAATCTCCTCGGTCGCCTCGGTGCCCTCGCCCGCAGCGCCGATGGAGTCCGCGGAATCGGTTGCGGAAGCGTCAGCGGTTTCCGTCTTCGCAGCCGCAGTCTCAGTCTCTACGTTCGTCTCAGTAGCGGTGGCCTCCACAACCTCGGTCTCTGCCGCGGTGTCGTCGTCGTTAGAGCACGCAACTAACCCGGTAGCAGCCAGGGCTACAGCAGCGGCGGAAGCAGCGATCTTACGGGAAAACATAATTTGTCATACCTTTCATGTTGATTTAGGTGCGTCGCCCATTATGGGCACCGCGCGAACGTCGAGTCTTCTTCCCACCCGATCGGGGGTGCGACGCGGTACGCGACGACCTGGGAGTTCTCCCCTTCGTAATACCAACAAAGTCCTGGACAGCGTCACAATCGTCCGATTTCCGCCACACGAGCGCAACCGTCGTGGTATTAACGCCTTCCCCCGGGTCGATCGGCAGCGCCTTAATCTGCTTCTTCGCAAGCGTCTTCAGCAACGGCAACGGCCCGTAGGCGATGCCGACGTTTGCGGCGACAACGGAAAGGGCGGTACGCAGATCGTCGATAAGCGTCTGCTCTGCGTACTCGAAATTCACAATCTCTTCCGCAAGATCCCCGCGATCAACCTCCCCCACCTCCGCATAAACGGAGTCCTTTGGCACTGCCACGCCCCAGGCCTCCTCGTAGAGCCGGACCACGTGGTATTCGTCCGTGACCCGCTCGTCCGGAAGCCTGACCAGCGCCGCGTCCGCATCCTTGCCGACGAGGGGAAACGGATCATCCGACGGCAATGTCGCAGGGTCCTCGCCCGACATTTGGGCATAGCGGCGGAACCATTTGCCGGGTTCAGTACCGGTGACGAACGCGATGGTGAGCATGGCAGGTAATGCTACCGTTTTGGGCATGAGTGAACAGACCCCATCCGGCACCGCAATGAAGCCGATGACCGCGGCGAAAAAACTCGGTATCTACCTTCCCGCCACTCCACAGGAGTTCCAGGACGGCGCCATCACCCACGCCGAACTGCGCGAACTGCAGGAAAACCCGCCCGCCTGGCTGCAAGAACTGCGCCTCAACGGCCCGCACCCCCGCACCGAGGTCGCACGCAAGCTCGGCATCTCGGTGACCGCGCTGAAAGCAGCCGGCGTTGAGCAGTCGATGACCACGGAGCAAATCCGCGCGCTTCTCGACGACCAACCGGACTGGCTACAAAAAGCCCGCGCCACTCTCGCAGAGCAGCGCGGGCACAATGTCGACACCGCAAGCGCCGCCGACGGCCAGAACGACTAGAGCATCTTCCAGTCTTCAAGGCCCGGGTACAGCGGGTACTTCTCCGCCAGGGCCTCGACACGGGCGCGCAGCGCCGGGATATCAGCCTTCTCGCCCTGGATCAGGGTCTCGGCGATGATGTCGGACACCTCGCGGAAGTCCTCCTCGCCGAAGCCACGGGTAGCAAGCGCCGACGTGCCGATACGCAGGCCAGAGGTGACCTTTGGCGGGCGCGGGTCGAACGGCACCGCGTTGCGGTTGACCGTGATGCCTGCGGCGTGCAGGAGGTCCTCGGCCTGCTGGCCATCCATCGGCGAGTTACGCAGGTCCACCAGCACGAGGTGGACGTCGGTGCCGCCGGAGACAACGTCGATGCCGGCAGCCTTCGCATCCTCGCTGGTAAGGCGCTCGGCCAGGATCTTCGCACCGTCGATGGTGCGCTGTTGACGGTCCTTGAACTCCTCCATACCCGCGATCTTGAACGCGGTCGCCTTCGCAGCGATGACGTGCATGAGCGGGCCACCCTGCTGACCGGGGAAAACGGCGGAGTTGATCTTCTTGTTTAGCTCCTCATCGTTGGTCAGGATGAAGCCGGAACGGGGGCCACCCAGCGTCTTATGCACCGTGGAGGACACCACGTGCGCATGCGGGACCGGCGACGGGTGCAGGCCAGCCGCAACCAGGCCGGCGAAGTGGGCCATGTCAACCCACAGGTAGGCGCCGACCTCGTCCGCGATCGAGCGGAACTCAGCGAAGTCCTCGTGGCGCGGGTAGGCGGACCAGCCGGCGATGATCACCTTCGGCTTGACCTCGCGAGCCTGCTCACGCAGCTTGGCCATATCGATGAGGTGGGTGTCCTTCTCTACCTCGTACGCTGCCACGTTGTAGAGACGGCCGGAGAAGTTGATCTTCATGCCGTGGGTCAGGTGGCCGCCGTGAGCCAGGTTCAGGCCCAGGATGGTGTCACCCGGCTCCGCCAGTGCCATTAGCACAGCGGCGTTCGCCTGCGCACCGGAGTGTGGCTGCACGTTTGCAAACTTTGCACCGAAGACTTCCTTGGCACGCTCCTGTGCCAGGGTCTCCACAACGTCCACGTGCTCGCAGCCACCGTAGTAGCGCTTGCCCGGGTAGCCCTCGGCGTACTTGTTGGTCAGCACAGAACCCTGTGCCTCAAGTACGGAGCGCGGAACGAAGTTTTCAGACGCAATCATTTCGAGGGTGTTGCGCTGGCGCGCTAGCTCGTCGACAATCGCGGCGTGAACTTCGGGGTCAAAAGTAGCCAGATCCTGGTAACGGAAATCTTCAGACACGTCCACCGGGTCCTTTCTCGTTCGGTCGTAGTTACCGCTTCGAAGTATATGTAAGCAACCCGGGTGTTATGTCGAATTCCATGCACAGGATCCAAGGTGAAACAATAGGGCCATGCCACGTGTCGATTCTTCGCCTTACCTCGATTTTCACCGCGAGGACTGGCGCAAACGTCGTGCCACCATGCCACAGGTGCTCACCGAAGATGAGCTCACCAAACTCGCAGGCATCGGTGAGAGCCTCGATCTGCAAGAGGTCGAAGACATTTACCTACCGCTGTCGCGCCTGATCCACCTGCAGGTACGAGCGCGCCAGAAACTGACCAAAGCCACCGAAACGTTCATCGGCGGCGATCCGGGGCATGTGCCGTTCATCATCGGGCTTGCAGGCTCGGTCGCAGTAGGCAAATCAACCACCGCGCGTGTGCTGCAGGTGCTACTTCAGCGCTGGGACTCCCACCCCCGCGTCGACCTGATCACCACTGACGGGTTCCTGCACCCCTCCGCAGTGCTCAAGGAGCGCGGTTTGATGGCCCGTAAGGGCTTCCCTGAGTCTTACGACCGCCGCAACCTCATGCGATTTGTCACCGAGGTGAAGTCCGGTCAGCCCCTGGTCAAGGCTCCGATCTACTCCCACGAGGCCTACGACATTCTCCCGGACGAGTACATCGAGGTACGCCAGCCAGACATCTTGATTCTGGAGGGCCTCAACGTATTGCAGACCGGCCCAACGCTGATGGTGTCGGACCTGTTCGACTTCTCCATCTATGTCGACGCCAAGACCTCCGACATCGAGCACTGGTACATCGAGCGCTTCCTCAAACTGCGCGATACCGCATTCCAGGAGCCCGGCGCACACTTTGCTCACTACGCAGGTCTTGACGACGCGCAGGCGACCTACGCCGCACGCGAAATCTGGCAGTCCATCAACCTGCCAAACCTGGTGGAAAACATTCTGCCCACGCGGGTGCGCGCATCGCTTGTGCTGCGCAAGGATTACGACCACACCGTTCAGCGCGTCCGCATGCGCAAGCTGTAATTCGCCAGGGTTTTATTTGCCAAAGCGGCGGGAGCGCTGCGAATAGTCGCGCAGTGCTCGCAGGAAGTCGATCTTGCGAAACGCTGGCCAGTACGTATCCGTGAACCAGATTTCGGAGTACGCGGCCTGCCACAGCAGGAATCCGGAAAGACGCTGCTCACCGGAGGTGCGGATCACCAGATCTGGGTCGGGCTGGCCCTTGGTGTAGAGGTGCTCACCAATCGAGTCGACCGTCACCGCCTCTTTGATTTCGGCGGGGGTTGCGCCGGCGGCTGCGGTGTCGTCGATAAGCGCACGCACCGCGTCCACGATCTCCTGGCGCCCGCCATAGCCCACCGCAATATTCACGGTCAGTCCGGCTTTCTCGGTAGTGGTAGCGGCGCTTTCTCGCATGCGTGCTGCCACATCGTCCGGCAGCAGGTCCAGTTGGCCGACCAAGCGCACGCGGCAGGTGTAATCCTCGGTGGCGAGGTCCTCGATGACTTCGGAGATGATGTCGAAGAGCAGCTCCACCTCCTCCGAGGTGCGCTGAAGGTTCTCGGTGGAAAGCAGGTAAATCGTGAGAACATCGACATCCATTTCCGCAGACCAGCGAACCAAATCGCCAATCTTCGCGCCGCCGACCCTGTGGCCGTGGGAAATGTCCTTAAACCCCGACTCGCGAGCCCAGCGACGGTTCCCGTCAGCCATCACGGCGATGTGCTTCGGGCGTTTCTTTCCACGCAGCTCACGCTTAAGTCGTGCTTCGTACAGCTGGTACAGCGGGTAGCGCAGTTTGGAGAGGACAGACACAACGTTGATTCTAGCGGGGCTTAAAAGGTGCGCTTCTTACGCTGGTCGGCAACGCCAGCCTTCGCCATGGCCTCGTCGATAGCTTTCTCGTCGAAAGGATCAATGCCATGCGCCTCAGCAAATGCTTGACGACGACGGAACCGGGAGAAACGCCGGTGAAACGCATACCCAATCGACAAGACAACGACCGCGAGGCAGACAAGCAGCAGCAGCCCAATCGGCGACGCCTTGCCAAAGTCCGGACCAGCCGGGGTCTCCCCCGGCGACTGCGCCAGGACCAGATCAACGGTTGCGGCGGCGTTGATGAAGTTGGCGAACACTACTCCTCCTCAGCACCGGCATCGATACCGGCAAACAAGTCATCTTCAGGCAAGGTGGTCTCCACCCGGGTACGTGCGAGCTCGAATTCTTCCGTCGGCCACACCTTTTGCTGGTCCGCCACCGGGCTGGCCAAAAACGCCCCTGCCGGATCGATCTGGGTGGCGTGAGCAGTCAGCGCCTGCTCACGTTGTCCAAAGTAGTCGGCGCACTCCACTTGGGTGGTCACGCGGTCAAACACATCCCCCTCGGCTTCCTCCCAGCGCTTGATCATGAGCTCGTAGGGGCTCTTCTCACCGCGTTCGAACAACGCCTCTTGCAGCAGCTTCATGCGCTGGAGGATGAAACCATGCGTGTAGTAGAGCTTCAGCGGTGTCCACGGCTCGCCGGCTTCTGGCGCAAACGAGGCGTCACCCGCCTTCTCCCACGCAATCATCGAAATCGCGTGAACCATGAGATGGTCCGGGTGCGGGTAGCCACCGTTTTCGTCGTAGGTAATGATGACGTGCGGTTTGAACTCGCGGATCTCCTCCACGATCTTCACCGCAACCTCTTCCGGGTCCTGGACCGCAAATGACCCCTCCGGCAGCGGAGGCAGCGGGTCCCCCTCGGGCAGGCCGGAGTCTTCGTAGCCCAGCCAAACGTGTTCCACACCAAGCGCCTCGACGGCACGCGCCATCTCCTCGTGGCGCACGGCCGTCATGTTTTCGAGCACCCCAGGGCGGTCCATCGCAGGGTTCAAAATGTCCCCACGTCGTCCGTCGGTACAGGTCACCACCTTCACACGGTTCCCTTCGGCAGCGTATTTCGCCATGGTCGCCGCACCCTTCGAGGACTCATCGTCCGGGTGAGCGTGGATCGCCATCAGACGCAGACCAGCCACTCGTACTCTCCAACTTTTGTAGGGGTGTTGTTAGAACTTCGGAACATCTTAGTACCATCCCAGTTAAGTCCCTATCCCCCTTGTTATTGCGAGGTTGCATCCGTGTCCACTCCAGTGCGCCGTCCGTCGCAACGCTATAGCTCCGGCAAGAGCGACGGCGTAAGCGGCAAAGTGGTCGCAGTCGCCGCTGTGCTCATCGCCATCGCGTTCATCTTCTTCGGCGCCCGAACGATCATCGACAGGATGGACCGTCCCGTCACCGCTGAATTTATTTCGCAGGAACATATCGACGACTCAACCGGACGCCTTTGGATCGACGTGACCCGCAAGGACCCGTCGGTACCGGCCTATTGCATCGTCACCGCGGTGGATTACTCCCACGCTGAGGTGGGTCGCCGCGAGGTCATCCTTCCCGCCGGCGGGGAGAAGCACCAGCGCATCCCGGTGGACCTGCCGCTGCGTGAACCGCTTGTTTCCGGCCGCATCTACGGCTGTTCCGAAAATCTGCCGTTCTACATGGACCCGGAGAGCAAATTTTACGACGCCCGCTAGCACACGGGCTGCGTACTACCATGTGCTAATCTTTTGCGGTATATCTGCACAGTTTCGCCCGCAGCCTGCGGGCTCGTTTTACGTATGAGGGAAGGGTGTTACCCCTATGGCTGAACCCCAGCAGCAGTACATTACCCCGGAAATGAAGGCCAAGCTGGAGGCCGAACTCCAGCAGCTGATCGATAACCGTCCGGTGATTGCCGCGGAGATCAACGAGCGCCGCGAGGAAGGCGACCTGAAGGAAAACGCTGGTTACGACGCAGCTCGTGAGCAGCAGGATCAGGAAGAGGCTCGCATTAAGCAGATCTCTGAGATCCTCTCCAACTCCACCACCGAGCGCACCGGCATTGTCGAAGGTGTCGCTCACATCGGTTCCGTCGTTCACGTCTACTACAACGGCGACAAGGAGGACCGCGAGACGTTCCTCATCGGTACCCGCGCTGCGTCGACCGACAACGCTGATTTGGAGACCTACTCCGAGCAGTCCCCGCTGGGCGCTGCCGTCGTTGGTGCCGCTGAGGGCGAGACCCGTACTTACACGGCTCCGAATGGTCGCGAGATTTCGGTCACGATCGTCAAGGCTGAGCCGTATGATTCAGTTAAAGCTTCAACGCCTCGTGCAAAGTAGTTTTACCCGTTCTTTTTCGATAGCGAAGGATCATCCTGTGATTGCAACCTCTTCCCGCAAAGCTCTGGTTGGCGTAGCTGCCATCGCTGCTCTCGCCCTCGCCGGCTGCACCCCGCCGAACGAGAACCCGTCTGACAAGAAGATCGACACCGCGACGAGCCAGGACGCTGGCTCCCTCAAGGGTGCTGGTGCTTCCGCCACCGCCGCGACCAATGTTGTCGAGGCCAGCGAGGCGACCGCGACGGAGCCCCTCGAGGCCGCCGCGGACGAGCTGCCAACCTTCAACAACTGTGGCGAGACCGGCCTGCTGCGCCCGACTCAGCTGACGGTCGACTGCAAGAGCCAGAACGATTTCCTGCAGGACATCGTCTGGGATACCTGGACCGCCGACCTGGCTGAGGGCACCGCAACCCGTGTTGTCCTGGATCCGAATAACCGCGAGGAAGGCGTCAAGGTTGTCCTTGGCGCTCCGCAGGTTGTGAACAACGATCTGCTGTTCACCACCATCTCGGTTGATGGTGCGACCGTGAACCCGGATCGTCTCTAATCGCCTCTCATCGCCTCTCATCGGCGCAAAGAGTAGCGGCCCTGTTCCAATCGGAACAGGGCCGCTTTATTGTCGGCGGCGTTTGGTACCGCCGTTTAGCGTTGCTTAGCGCCGTCTAGCGGTCGTTGGCGAAGTAGGACAGCAGACGCAGGATCTCGGTGTAGAGCCACACGAGCGTCACAGCCAGACCCAGTGCGACGCCCCACGCGGCGTTCGACGGTGCGCTGGTGCGCACGAGCCTGTCGGCCAGGTCGAAGTCCTGCAGGAAGGAAATAGCTGCGAGGACCACGCATACGACGCCGAAGATGATGGACATGGTGCCGCCATCACGCAGCGGGCTTTGGCCGGTGAATACGGCGAGCAGCAGGTTGCCCAGCGCCATGATGACAACGCCGAAGATGGCGCCGGTGATCAGGCGGTTCAGTCGCGGCGTGACGCGGATGGCGCCGGTGCGGTAAACCACGAGCATGCCGATGAACACGCCGAGGGTGCCCAGGATGGCCTGGAAAATCATCTGGCCAGCGTCAGCCCCGCCGACGGAGAACCAGCCGGAGATCAGCAGAGAGAATCCGCCTAGGAACAGGCCTTCAAAGGCTGCGTACAGAAGCGTCACCGTGCGGGAGCCGAAGGTGCGCGAGAACGCGTGGACCAGGGTGACCACGAACGCGCCGATGCCGCCAACAAGCGTCAGGATCATCCCCACGCCAGCGTTTCCGGACAGGTAAATGCCGAAGTTAATCGCGGCGAACAGGATGATAACGGCGATGGTGATGCCGGTCTTGGAGACAATGTCATCGACCGTCAGCGGGCGGTCCTGCTGGATTTCGGGCGCGTAGCCGTAGCCAGCGGTGTGTTCTTCATTGGTCAGGTTCTTCAGAACCGGGTTGGTACTTCTCACGTCGTCCAACATTCCTTTCGAGTCTTGTTGCGACCACTATTCACAGGTTGTAACGCTTGCACCTTCAAAAAGGTTCCCGAGGCGTAGAATTTGGACACATGGGTGTGTTCGATCGTTGGCGTCGCGGCCCGAGCACGGGCGGCGATCTTGTCCTGGACAGGTTGTCTGCAGCAACTGGTGGCGCGCAGGCCTACACCTTTTCCTATGCAGCGTTGGATGTGCTCGCATTTCTTGTCGACGACCCCCTCCCCCACGTCTTGTACTGCACGTTCGGGTTGTCCCAGGTGGAGTCGTCGCAACGCGTTGCGGGCACACAGACCGAGCTCACGCTCCGCATCCCGATGGACGATGAGGTGTTCCCTCCTGAGTGGCCGGCGCAGCAGCTGGCACGCATGGCTCGCAACGTGGTCCGCAGCGGAGTCGAGATTGAGCCTGGGCATTATTTATCGTCGGCTTCTGGCTCGCTCGCGGGGTTTGTGTTCGTCGCGGATCCACTCCTCGGCTGTGCGGAGGGACCGACCGGGCGAGTGCAGTTCACCTACGCCGCGGGGTTGGTCGGAGATGATCTGGAGCGGATGTTGCGGTGGGATCCGGTGAAGTTCGCGGGCGTGCTCGGCGAGCATGTGCCGCTTGGGTTGACGGACCCTGCACGTGCCCCACTGTCAAGCGATCCGCAGGTGCGTGTGCTTCTCGACGACGCCTCGCACACCGACGGCTCCTCTATCGGCGCAAACACCGCCAAGTATTTAGATGTCGATGTCGCTGGGCGTGTGGACCTCGACGAACGTGCCGCCGCCGCACTGCTTCGGGCGGCGCGCTACCGATTGCTGTTTGGCAAGTCATATGCCCTCATCCGCAACGACACGTGGCTCATGTTCGACCCGAAGGCAATCGATCTCGAGTTGGCCGAGGATCACATTGTCGTGCCGGGCCGTGCCGACGTAGCGAACGAATTGCTCGCTGTATTCGACACTGCGCCGGGCACTTACGCGTTGACTACCGTGCCGTTGACGTTCCAGGTCATCGACCCGACAACGTAGGACGCTTACTTAAAGACGTTGCCCCACCCGTCACGCTTGTCCAGAAACGCCTGCGCTTCGCGCTTGGCGGCCTCGAGGTCGTGGCTTGCGCCCCAGCCGCACTGCTTCTCGTTCGCAGCCGGCACCTCGGTGGCATTGGTGATGTCGGTGAGCGTCTTTTCCACCAGATCAGCGACCTCAGCCTCGGCGACGTCGCCGGAGAGCATCAGGTAGAAACCGGTCTGGCAGCCCATCGGGCCGAAGTCGATCACGTTGTCTGCATGGTTGCGGGCGTGCTCGGCAAACATGTGCTCCAGGGAGTGCACTGCCGGCATCTCAAGGTGCTCGACGTTCGGCTGCTTGAAGCGGATGTCCCACTTCACCAGCGTGTCACCCTGGGGAAGTTCCTTTCGGTCCGCCAGGCGAATAAACGGTGCGTCAACCTTGGTGTGGTCGAGGTTGAAGGATTCAACATTCATGCGATCAGTCATGGCCTCGACTGTACTGAACGCGCTGGCCCGTTCCCATCACTGGATTCATCGTTGCGAGTCGTGCTGGTCACGGCTGCCGCATCCCGAATCGGCGAGGCTGCGTAGCTTGCTGCGCGAGTGAGCTTCTTGCTTTCCGACGACACCTCGTCAACGGCTGCTATACCGCCATGTAGCCCGGTTACCGGGCTAGTAATTGTGCCCCCAGTCGGGCTCGAACCGACACTGGGCGGATTTTAAGTCCGCTGCCTCTGCCAATTGGGCTATAGGGGCGCCGGGAAATATGGTACTTCCCCGGCGCCTCAATGCTGAAACCGGCCGGAAAATCTCACCGAGCGAAAGTGCACTGCCCGCCATACACTCGCTGTGCGAAATGTAAGTTTCGCCTGAGTTTCTCGCTCAGTTCCTGGCGATTTTCGAGGTAGTGACACATGAACATTCAACTTCCACCCCCTTTAAACCAACTGATCAAAGACATCAACCTTGAGCAGCTCATCGCAGCAGTAGCAGGCGTTTTCGTCGTCGGTGGTCTTGTCGGCGGAGCAATTGGCGCGGCTGCCGGCAACGGATCCGAGCATTCTGGTTCCAGCAACAGCGACGTAGATCCAACGGCGTCCACCACGGCTCCCGAGGTCACTGGCCCAACTCTCGAGGGCCGTGCGAAGCTCTCGGCGTTATACCAGGCTCCCGGCCCGAATTCAGGCAAGGATGCTTTCGACGGTAACGGGCAAACCCACCCTTTTAAAGGGCAGGTCATCCCCGGCTTTTCTGGAATGATCGAGATTGGCGACGGCACGTTTTATGGCTTGCCAGATAACGGCTTCGGTTCGAAATCGAATTCTTCCGATTTCCTCCTGAGGATCTACACGGTCAAGCCCAATTGGGAAACGGCGGAAACAGCGAAGAATCCACAAACCACCGGTGGTGTTGATGTACTTGACTACATCTCATTAAAAGACCCCGACGGAAAGATTCCGTGGAAGATCGTCAACAACGACACCGAGGATCGTCTACTTACCGGCGCAGACTTTGACCCCGAGTCATTCGTCCAGGCCGCCGACGGATCTTTCTGGATCGGCGAGGAGTTCGGCCCCTACATCCTCCATGTGGACAAGAACGGCACCTTGCTCGAAGAGCCCTACGCATACCCAGGTGTGAAGAGCCCATCGAACCCAACACTTGGCGATAATGAGCGACCAAACCTGCGCAATTCCAAAGGCTTTGAAGCCATGGCATGGGACGGACGCTATCTTTACCCGGTTTTCGAGGGGTACCTCGACAAGGCGGCCGACAAGCGTGAACGCGTCATTTCTCAGTTCGACACAACGACAGGCAAATACACCGGCAAGACTTGGACCTACCTTGCTGAAGGCGATGACGCGCTCATCGGCGACGCTTTCCTAACCAAGGATGGCCGTTTGCTCGTGCTTGAGCGCGACGACTTCCTCGGCTCCGATGCGAAGCTGAAGAAGGTATTCGAGGTTGCGAATTTCAAGGGTATCGAGCCAGGGAAAACAGTGGAAAAGGCGCTTATGGCAGACCTTCTCCACATCGCCAACCCCAATAAGATCGGCATGGTTTCCGATGCACGGGCATACGGTGTCGGCGACCCTTTCATGTTTGCGCTACTGAGCGTCGAAACGATTGTTCAGCTTGAGGACGGCCGATACTTAACTGCCTTGGACAACAACTTCCCTGGCGATGACGGCCGGTACCGCGGTAAGCCAGACGACACGGAGATGATCATCTTCTCTGTCAATTAACAACTATCTGCCCTGAGAAACTGCCCGGTAATCTGTCATTCACATCGCCAGATTATTTGGACGGAGTTTCTCTCGTGGCCAGGCAATGGTTGTTTCTTCTGCCCTGCGCTTTTGGTGCGCTCGGGCTCTTCCTCGCGCGCCAGGCTGGCGACGGCACCGCAGGTTTCTACTGGGCCACCGCTTTTACCGCCGTCGTGTACCTAGCCGCCTGGTGGGTGTGGGGCGACAAAGGCGCATTCGCTGGCCCCGGCAAACTCCGCGACGTCGTACGTGGCATCGGATTAGGCACCGCACTTGCGGTTGTCTTTTTCTTGGGTGCCCTGATCGTCACCCGCATCCCAGCACTTGCCGGCCCTGTCGCAGAGATCCTGGATACTCCTAACAAAGGCGGTTACGCGCTGACGCTGCTCGTCCTCGTGGTCAACGGCGTCGGCGAGGAGCTCATCTTCCGCGACGTCGTCCCCCGCCAGCTACAAAGCATTGGACAAACGGTGCTGCAAGCTGGTGTGTGGTCGACGGTCGCCTACGGGTTGGTCACCGTCGTGATGGGTGTGCCGTTGCTTGTGTTCGCGGCAGTGGTCCTCGGTGCGCTCGCCTACACCGAGGCAGTGCGCACCGGCAGGCTGTACTCCCCCATCGCACTCCACCTGACGTGGAGCATCGCAATGCTGCTGATCTTGCCTTCCCTTCTCTGAGGTCACCGAACTCATTGTTGTCCCTATACATAGGCATCGAGCCGGGCTCCGTCTTAATGGTGGTCTAGCCTGCTCGTGGGGTTGAACCGCCCTGTTTTCGTGTCTTGAGGCCTGTTATGGCGT
>NZ_KV787072.1:0-1478 GCF_001806995.1 Corynebacterium sp. HMSC11D10 | reverse complement strand
ACTCAACCACCACACCCACAACTGTGGGCGAAAAATAAAAGCTCCTTAGAAAGGAGGTGATCCAGCCGCACCTTCCGGTACGGCTACCTTGTTACGACTTCGTCCCAATCGCCGATCCCACCTTCGACAGCTCCCATGACAGGCCACTGGCTTCGGGTGTTACCAACTTTCATGACGTGACGGGCGGTGTGTACAAGGCCCGGGAACGTATTCACCGCAGCGTTGCTGATCTGCGATTACTAGCGACTCCGACTTCATGGGGTCGAGTTGCAGACCCCAATCCGAACTAAGGCCGGCTTTCAGCGATTAGCACACCCTCACAGGCTCGCAAACGCGTTGTACCGACCATTGTAGCATGTGTGAAGCCCTGGACATAAGGGGCATGATGATTTGACGTCATCCCCACCTTCCTCCGAGTTAACCCCGGCAGTCTCTCATGAGTCCCCACCATCACGTGCTGGCAACATAAGACAAGGGTTGCGCTCGTTGCGGGACTTAACCCAACATCTCACGACACGAGCTGACGACAACCATGCACCACCTGTACACCAACCACAAAGGGAAAGACCATCTCTGGCCCGGTCTGGTGTATGTCAAGCCCAGGTAAGGTTCTTCGCGTTGCATCGAATTAATCCACATGCTCCGCCGCTTGTGCGGGCCCCCGTCAATTCCTTTGAGTTTTAGCCTTGCGGCCGTACTCCCCAGGCGGGGCGCTTAATGCGTTAGCTACGGCACGAACCCCGTGGAAGGGACTCACACCTAGCGCCCACCGTTTACGGCATGGACTACCAGGGTATCTAATCCTGTTCGCTCCCCATGCTTTCGCTCCTCAGCGTCAGTTACTGCCCAGAGACCTGCCTTCGCCATCGGTGTTCCTCCTGATATCTGCGCATTCCACCGCTACACCAGGAATTCCAGTCTCCCCTACAGCACTCAAGTTATGCCCGTATCGCCTGCAGTCCCGCAGTTAAGCTGCGGGCTTACACAAACGACGCGACAAACCACCTACGAGCTCTTTACGCCCAGTAATTCCGGACAACGCTCGCACCCTACGTATTACCGCGGCTGCTGGCACGTAGTTAGCCGGTGCTTCTTCTCTAGGTACCGTCACTTGCGCTTCGTCCCTAGCGAAAGGAGTTTACAACCCGAAGGCCGTCATCCCCCACGCGGCGTCGCTGCATCAGGCTTGCGCCCATTGTGCAATATTCCCCACTGCTGCCTCCCGTAGGAGTCTGGGCCGTATCTCAGTCCCAATGTGGCCGTACACCCTCTCAGGCCGGCTACCCGTCGACGCCTTGGTAGGCCATTACCCCACCAACAAGCTGATAGGCCGCGAGCTCATCCCACACCGAAAAAACTTTCCACCACAACCTCCAAGAAGTGGTCCTATCCGGTATTAGACCCAGTTTCCCAGGCTTATCCCGAAGTGCGGGGCAGATCACCCACGTGTTACTCACCCGTTCGCCACTCGAGTACCC
>NZ_KV787071.1:0-2860 GCF_001806995.1 Corynebacterium sp. HMSC11D10 | reverse complement strand
CCAAGCCGGAAACCAAGCCGGAAACCAAGCCGGAGGGGCCGGTCGAGGGCCAGGATGACTCCAAGGGCTCGAGCAACGCGCCGATTAGCGTCATCATCGCGGGCGTAGTCGCAGTGCTCAGTGTTCTGTCGCTGCTGCTGGCATTCCCGATCGACCGAGTCCTCGGCCCGATCGCAAGCTTCGGCAAGAAGTAGCGCGCGAAAAGATCGCATGTAGCGCCGCCTGGCTCCGGAAGGGGTGGGGCGGCGCTTCGTCGTTAAGCAAAGACGCAAATCGCGGGTTAAGTAGCAAAAAGTGTGTCCGCTCGGCGTGTCGCGGGGCGGACACACTGTTTGTTACTTCATGAGGCCTTTTCTGATTCCTATCGAGTGTTCGTACTCGGTTGGGATAGCGTTGTCGTAGAAGGCTGGTCGTCCTGTTTCTTGGTCGGCTTTGTTGTGGTCTTCTTCGGCAAGATCGTTGACTTTGGCGAGTTGATCTTGACCAAAATTGCACTGCCTGGCGATGTCTAACGGATCGTCAGGCAGTTGCTTTTTTGGTGTGGAGGTGCCACTCGAGCATTTTCCGTTGGCGTTCCCCGGACCTGCCGCGATGCCCGTCGGCGATGCGTTTGAGTCCGGCGTTGATGCCGCCTTCCAGACTGTTTGTCGTTGACGCCCAGCGTTTTGGCTCAAGCGCATTCGGTGGTGGCTGCAGGTAGGTAAACAGCCAGTTGTTGCGCGATAGATACAGCAGTGAGTTGTAGGCTTTGCGCACTCGTAGATGGGTCCATTCCCACTGGTTATTGAGTGTGCGGCGTTCTTTTGGCACGGGCGTTTTTTCGTTGAGGAATGTTTTGAATACCTGCCCGAAGTCGTGCAGACGCAGCGTCCACTCCCGTGCTTGGTCGAGTGTGGTGATACGGGTCAGCTTCAACGCGAGTGCGTAGATGGCTTTGCCGGCGTCGGTTCGTGGCCGTGAGGTGGTGTAGCGGCGGATGACGCGCTGCGCATGGACGGTTACGTCCCTTAGTGTGGTGTAGCGCTTGCTGATGGTGGGCCCTGGGAAATACAGGGGCGGCCACCGCCAGTGAGGGTGTCAGGAAGTTTGTGTGTGAGGCTCTGATCTAGGAGGAGTTTCACCGATAATGACTACGGTGTCACCGAAGAAAAGCCACGACCCGGCGAGGGTCAACGAGATCAGCGAGAAGCTGATGGAAAATCCTGAGCTGGCCAGCTTGATCAGCGAGCTGTCGGCTTCCGCTGATGATGCCAGCGAGCTGGTCAAAGGCCTGCTGCAGGCATCGATCAACGCCGGTCTTAAGGCAGAGATGGATGCGCATTTGGGCTACGGCCATGCCGATCGTAAGGCGAAGGCCCGGGTGGAAACCGCACAGGCGAACAATCACCGCAACGGGTCGTACACCACAACCGTTGATTCTGGCTACGGCGCGTTGGAAGTGACCATGCCGAGGGATCGTGCCGGCACGTTTGCTCCAACAATGGTGCCCAAAGGCTCCCGTCGGCTCACAGAGCTCGACGACATGATTATCTCGCTGTACGCCGGCGGGATGAACGTGCGTGATATCCAGCACCATCTCGCCACCGCCCTGGGGGTGGATATGAGCCCGGATACGATCAGCACGATCACCGACGCGGTGTTAGATGAGGTCATGACCTGGCAAAACCGCCAGCTCGACGAGTTCTACCCAGTGATCTTCCTCGACGCGCTACGAGTAAAAATCCGCAGGTGCCCACCGGGTGGTGAATAAGGCCTGCTACATGGCCGTCGGTGTGGATATGGACGGCATCAAACACATCCTGGGATTGTGGATCGCTGACAATGAAGGCGCCGCATTCTGGGCATCAGTCTGCGCTGACCTTGCCAACCGTGGCGTCCAAGACGTGTTCATCGTCTGCTGCGACGGGCTCAAAGGCCTGCCGGAAGCAGTAGAAGCAACCTGGCCGAATTCCATGGTGCAGACCTGCATCGTGCACCTGATCCGGGCGGCCAACAGGTGGGTGTCGTATCAGGACCGCAAAGGTGTCTCCCGTGCGCTACGTGAGGTCTATACAGCCGCCAACGAAGACACCGCCCGCGCCAGCCTTGATGCCTTCGAGGCCAGTGAACTGGGCCGTAAATACCCGCAATCGGTCAAAGTCTGGCGCGATGCCTGGGACAGGTTCGTGCCGTTTCTGCAGTTCCCGCCAGCAGCGAGGCGGGTGCTCTACACCACGAATTCGATCGAATCGCTGAATGCTGAACTGCGTAAAGCTACCCGTAACCGCGGGCAATTCCCGAACGATACTGCGGCGTTGAAAACACTGTGGTTGATGATCTGCAACATCGAAGACAAGCGCGCTGCCCAGCGAGCGAAGAAAGCAAAGCACGACATCGAATGCAACGGCTATATTGAAGGAGCGAAAGCCACCGGGTGGAAACAAGCCATTAACCAACTAGCCGTGGCGTACCCTGACCGGTTCGCGGACTACTTGTAAACCAAGTCCCCGCACACAAAGAATCGGACACTCTCCCGCCAGTAACCTTTCGACTCAACTACCACATCTCACCGAAAGGAACATGACGATGACCGCTGATCCGCATTCTATCGACCCAACAACCTATCTGGATGATCTGCTCGCTCAAGCCTCTCCGGATTTGATGCGCCAGATGCTGCAAGGGTTTATCAACCAAATCCTCTCCGCCCAGGCCGACACCGTCTGCGGCGCCGAATACGGCGTCGCCTCCACCGAGCGGGTCAACCACCGCAACGGGTATCGCCACCGCGACCTCGACACCCGTGTCGGCACCATCGATGTCGCAGTGCCGAAGCTGCGCCACGGTGCATTCTTCCCAGAATGGCTGTTAGAGCGACGCTCAC
>NZ_KV787070.1:0-17603 GCF_001806995.1 Corynebacterium sp. HMSC11D10 | reverse complement strand
ACTCCTTGTCCAATAAGTCACGAGACATGACAGGACTAGACGATCAAGCATTCCGCGCTGAATTTCCCCAGGTGAAGTTGCAACTGGTTTTCATTTAGGGGCGAATCGTCTAGCAGCATCAGAAGCGAGCTAGACGATCCGCTCCGAACAGCTCCCAGACATGCAGAAAGCCCGCCGGCGTAAACGCGCCAGCGGGCTAAAAGCAGCTACCTCGCAGAAGTTACTTTGCAAACTCCTCGACGAGTGCGGCGTTGAAGGCCGGCAGATCGTCCGGGGTGCGCGACGAGATGACGCCGGAGTCGATGACAACTTCCTCGTCGACCCACTCGGCACCTGCGTTGACCAGGTCGGTCTTGACGTTGGCAACGGAGGTGATCTTCACGTCCTTCAAGATGTCGGCATCCGTCATGATCCAGCCACCGTGGCAGATCACGCCGATCGGCTTGCCTGCGTCCTTGAACGCCTTGACCAGGGCGACGGCGTCAGAATCAACGCGGATGGCATCCGCGTTGAGGGTGCCGCCCGGGAGGATGAGGGCGTCGTAGTCGGCAGCCTTGGCATCGGCGGTGGTGACGTCGACGGCGACCTTGGCGCCCTTCTTGCCCTCGATCTCACCGGTTTCGGTGGAGACGACCTTGGTGGTTGCGCCGGCTTGTTCGACGGCCTCCTTCGGGGAGGTCAGTTCGGAATCTTCAAAGCCGTCGGTCGCGAGGATTGCGATGGTCTTGTTATTCAGATCGGCCATTGGTATTTCCTTTCGTCGATAACCAATTGCGGCACACCACCGTACCTAGTCTTCGTCGTTCACGCCGGGGAGGCGTCCGGGTGGGTTGGTGTCGATGTCGGACGGGGTGTCGTCGTCAAGCGGGACGCGCGTGGAGCCAAGCCCCTCTTTCACGGGCTCTTTTTCGCGTTTGGCAAGGCGCATCATGTGGTCGCGCACAGCGAGGAAGGATTCCTTGGAATCCATGGTCTGAGTTTGTTGGGTGGCCATGGCTATCTCGTCGGCGGTGATCTCGCCGGAGCGCAGCGAGACCATTTCAGCCCAGTAACGCAGCCACACGGCGGCGACAGCGGCAACCGGAACCGCGAGGAACGCGCCGACGATGCCGAACAGGGTGCCGCCGACAGCGACGGCGAGCAGGACCACGGCGGCGTGTAAGCCCATCGCCTGGGACTGCAGGATCGGCGAGAGAACGTTGCTCTCCAGCTGCTGCACGGCGATGATGAGGATGAGCACGAACACGGCGTTCATGAACCCGTTGGACACCAACGCGATGATCACCGCCAGAGCGCCTGCAGAAATCGCACCGACGATCGGGATGAAGCCGGCGAAGAACGTGATCACCGCGAGCACCGGCCACAGTGGCACGCCGAGGAACAGTAGGCCGAGACCGATGAAGATGGCGTCAACACCGGACACGATGGCCTGGGTGCGGATGAATCCGGACAGGGTGTTCCAGGAGCGGCTGCACACTTCGGTGAGGTGCCAACCAGCGCGCACGCCGGTGTACTTGCGCACCCATGGCAGGAAGCGGTCGCCGTCTTTGAGGAAGAAGAAGGTGAGCACCAGGGTCAGTGCGAGCGTGGTGCCTACCGACGCAATCGCGCCCAGGCCCGAGAACACTCCCGACGCAATGTTGGAGGCCTGGCCCTTGGCAAAGGCGGTGACTTGATCGACGGTTTCTTGGATCTTTTCCGGCTCAAGGAATGCCAGGTCGCGCTGTTTCAGCCAATCGACGATCTGATTGAGGCCCTGCTCAGTCTGACGTACGAGCTCGCTGCCTTGGCTTTTCACGGTTGGGGCCATGGCGGCGAAGATGCCGCCGATGATGCCGAAGAAGCCGATCAGGGTGATGAACGTGGCCAGGGATGCGGGGACCTTGTGGTCGCGCATCCAGCGCACCGGTGGCCACAGGACGGTGGACACAATCAGTGCTAGAAGAATCGGCAGAAGGCCCATCCAGACCCATTTGAGCAGGTAGAGAAGGATGGCCGTGGCTGCGACAACGATGATGAAGCGCAGTGCCCACGCGGCGGCGGTGCGGCCGTCGGAGGCGATGACCTCGCCGCGGTCAACCGGCTCGCGGGAGAGGTCTTGGGCGGCGTCGGCCGTGGTGGGCAGTGTCTGGATCGGGTCTACAGCCGTGTCCAGAGCTCCCACATATTTTGGTTTTTTACGTTCACTCACGTGGTCATTGTGTCAGAGATGTGGGGTTATGCATAAGGGGAAGGGGCGTGGGGTCGTCGAAAAGTGCGCGCAAGGAAGAGTTGTCCTAGACCACAAAGAGATTTGGGTGTAGTGTGGCCCACAATTCATTCCACGACCGAGAAAGGCCACAACGATGACTGTGTTTCCCAACCCTGGCACCGAGGGCTCGAACGTCAAGTTCCGCAAGCGCTACGACAACTACATCGGCGGCGACTGGGTTCCGCCGGTAGATGGCGAGTACTTCGAGAACATCACCCCGGTCACCGGCGAGGTGTTCTGCGAGGTTGCACGCGGTAAGGAAGCCGACATCAACCTGGCGCTCGACGCCGCACACAAGGCCGCACCCGCGTGGGGGAAGACCTCCCCGCAGGAGCGTTCCGGCGTCCTGCTGAAGATCGCGGACCGCATGGAGGAGCACCTTGAGGAGCTCGCCGTTGCGGAAACGTGGGAGAACGGCAAGGCTGTGCGTGAGACGCTCGCTGCCGATATTCCGCTGGCGATTGACCACTTCCGTTACTACGCAGGCGCGCTGCGTGCACAGGAAGGTCGTCTGAGCCAGATTGACGACGACACCGTCGCCTACCACTTCCACGAGCCACTCGGCGTTGTTGGCCAGATCATTCCGTGGAACTTCCCGCTGCTCATGGCGGCCTGGAAGCTTGCTCCGGCGCTGGCTGCAGGTAACGCGATCGTGCTCAAGCCGGCGGAGCAGACCCCGGCGTCGATCCTGTATCTGATGGATCTGATCGGCGACCTCATTCCGGCGGGTGTGCTGAACATTGTCAACGGTATGGGCGACGAGGCCGGCGCGGCACTGTCTGGTTCTGACCGCATTGCCAAGATCGCGTTCACCGGCTCAACTGAGGTGGGCAAGATCATCAACAAGGCCGCGGCCGACAAGATCATCCCGGTCACCCTCGAGCTTGGCGGCAAGTCCCCGGCACTGTTCTTCGAGGACATCTTTGCCAAGGATGATGACTTTAAGAAGAAGGCCATCGAGGGCTTCGCTATGTTCGCCCTGAACCAGGGGGAGGTCTGCACCTGCCCGTCCCGTGCGCTGGTGCATGAGTCCATTGCGGACGAGTTCCTTGAGCTGGGCGTGCAGCGCGTCAAGCAGATCAAGACCGGCAACCCGCTGGACACCGAAACGATGATGGGTGCGCAGGCCTCCACCGAGCAGATGGACAAGATCAAGTCCTACCTCGAGCTTGGGCCCCAGGAAGGCGCTGAGGTGCTCACCGGCGGCGGCGTGAACAAGATTGAGGGCCTGGAAAACGGCATGTACATCGAGCCGACCGTGTTCAAGGGCACCAACGACATGCGTATCTTCCAGGAGGAGATCTTCGGCCCGGTGATGTCCGTGACCACGTTCAAGGACTTCGACGAGGCTATCCGCATTGCCAACGACACCATCTACGGTCTCGGCGCCGGTGTCTGGGCGCGCTCCGGCACCACCGCATACAAGGCGGGTCGCGCGATCCAAGCGGGTCGTGTGTGGGTGAACCAGTACCACTCCTACCCGGCTCACGCGGCGTTCGGTGGTTACAAGAAGTCCGGCATCGGCCGCGAAACCCACCTGATGATGCTCGACCACTACCAGCAGACCAAGAACCTCCTCTGGTCCTACTCCGAGAAGGAAACTGGCCTGTTCTAAGGGCTTTTGCTTGTCGACGACACCCTCACCGCCCACTTATGTTCCCGGTCGGTGAGGGTGTTTTTGCGTGCTTCTACCTGCGGAAACAAATAAAGTTGCGTCGAGTGGGAACAACTTTGGGTACAGTGCCGTTACATAGATTGAGTGCAACAGGCTCAAGGATGTGCCCGCCGGTGTTATAGTGGTGGCCGTCAAGTTGAGTCGAAGCGCATCAACTTACTGATAAACCACATTTCAACAGGAGGAATTACTTTTATGGCACGCGCAGTTGGTATTGACCTTGGCACCACGAACTCGGTTGTTTCCGTCCTTGAGGGCGGCGAGCCGGTAGTTATCGCTAACGCTGAGGGTTCCCGCACCACCCCGTCGGTTGTAGCTTTTGCGAAGAACGGTGAGGTGCTTGTTGGTCAGTCTGCAAAGAACCAGGCGGTGACCAACGTCGATCGCACGATCCGCTCCGTGAAGCGTCACATGGGCGAGGACTGGACCGTAGATATCGATGGCAAGAAGTACACCCCGCAGGAGATTTCCGCTCGTACGCTGCAGAAGCTGAAGCGCGACGCGGAGGCTTACCTGGGTGATGAGGTCACTGAGGCTGTTATTACCGTTCCGGCTTACTTCGAGGACGCTCAGCGTCAGGCCACCAAGGAGGCTGGCCAGATCGCAGGCCTGAACGTCCTGCGTATCGTGAACGAGCCGACCGCTGCGGCACTGGCTTACGGCCTGGATAAGGCCGAGAAGGAAGAGACCATCCTGGTCTTCGACCTCGGTGGCGGTACCTTCGACGTGTCCCTGCTGGAGATCGGCGATGGCGTTGTTGAGGTACTGGCTACCGCTGGTGACAACGAGCTCGGCGGCGACGACTGGGATAACCGCGTAGTCGAGTGGCTCGTGGACAAGTTCAAGTCCCAGAACGGCGTTGACCTGTCCAAGGACAAGATGGCTATGCAGCGTCTGCGTGAGGCTGCGGAAAAGGCCAAGATTGAGCTCTCGTCTGCACAGCAGGCTTCTATCAACCTGCCGTACATCACGGTTGACTCTGAGAAGAACCCGCTGTTCCTCGACGAGACCCTGACCCGCACCGAGTTCCAGAAGATCACCTCTGACCTGCTGGACCGCACCAAGACTCCGTTCAACCAGGTGATCAAGGATGCTGGCATGTCTGTCGGCGACATTGACCACGTTGTTCTGGTTGGTGGCTCGACCCGTATGCCGGCTGTGTCCGATCTGGTCAAGGAGCTCACTGGCAAGGAGCCGAACAAGTCCGTGAACCCGGACGAGGTTGTGGCTCTGGGTGCTGCTCTGCAGGCTGGTGTCCTGCGCGGCGACGTCAAGGACGTGCTGCTGCTCGACGTCACTCCGCTGTCCCTCGGTATTGAAACCAAGGGTGGCGTGATGACCAAGCTCATCGAGCGCAACACCACCATCCCGACGAAGCGTTCGGAGACCTTCACCACGGCTGAGGACAACCAGCCGTCCGTGCAGATCCAGGTCTTCCAGGGTGAGCGCGAGATCGCTTCCGCGAACAAGCTGCTCGGCTCCTTCGAACTGGCAGGTATCGCTCCGGCACCGCGTGGTGTTCCGCAGATCGAGGTCACTTTCGACATCGACGCCAACGGCATCGTGTCCGTGTCCGCGAAGGATAAGGCCACCGGCAAGGAGAACACGATCAAGATCCAGGACGGCTCTGGTCTGTCTGATGAAGAGATCGATCGCATGATCAAGGACGCCGAGGCTCACGCTGACGAGGACAAGAAGCGTCGCGAGGAGCAGGAGACCCGCAACAACGCGGAGACCATGGCGTACCAGACCCGCAAGTTCATGGACGAGAACGGCGAGAAGCTCTCCGAGGACATCAAGACCCGCGTCACCGAGGCTGCCGATGCTGTGGACGAGGCACTCAAGGGCGAGGACCTGGATGCCATCAAGTCTGCAGTGGAGAAGCTGACCACCGAGTCCCAGGCAATGGGCACCGCACTCTACGAGGCTCAGGCCAACGAGGGTGCTACCCAGGCTGATGCTGGCGACGACAACGTTGTGGACGCCGAGGTTGTCGAGGACGACGACACCGACGCCGACAACAAGTAATCCAACCCAGTACGTGTAAGGAGGCGACGTCTGATGACGAACCCGAACAACGAGCAGATGCCCGACAACCCGGGTAATCCGGAGGCGACGGACGAACAGTACGTCTCCCCGGATCAGGCGGAAGCCCTGGCCGACGAGGCGGCTGAGTCCGAGGCACTGTCCACGGACGAGGACCCCCTCGTTGCCGCGGAAGCTGAGTTGAAGGACTTGGAAGGCGCAGCGCAGATCGCCGACGGCGAGGTAGACCCGGACGTCGATGGTGACGGCGCGGTCAGCGACATCGAGTTGCAGCTCGCAGAGCGCACCGAGTCCCTGCAGCGCGTCAGCGCCGAATACGCCAACTACCGCCGGCGCACGGAGCGTGAGCGTGGCGAGATTGCCACCACCGCAAAGGCAAAGTTTGCCACCGAGCTGCTGCCGCTTCTCGACGATCTCGATCTCGCCCAGCAGCACGGCGACCTGGAAGAAGGCCCGCTGAAGGCCTTCGCGGATAAGTTCCGTTCCATCGTCGCCGGCCAGGGTGTGAAGGAGTTCGGTGCTGAGGGTGACGAGTTCAACCCGGAGGTCCACGAGGCCGTGCAGGATCTGTCCCAGGGCGATGAAAAGGTGCTGGGAACGGTGCTGCGCAAGGGCTACACGGTGGGTGATCGCCTGGTGCGAAACGCCATGGTGATCATCGCCGATCCGGCCGAAAGTGCCGACACCACCGAGTAGCAACAACTTGGTGGCAGGGCCGGGGAATGGGTACACGCAAACAAGAAGCGGCCTGATCCCCGGCCTTTTTACTTAGATTATTTAGTGAACGAAATTTAGAAGACAACAACTCCACACCGATATACAGCGAAAGGAGGGTGCGAGATGGCTATGCAACAGGAATGGGCCGACAAGGATTATTACGGCGACTTAGGTGTGTCGTCGACGGCAAGCCAGGCCGATATTAAGAAGGCGTACCGCAAGCTCGCACGCGAAAACCACCCGGATTCGAACCCCGGCAACAAGAAGGCTGAGGAGAAGTTCAAGCGGGTCGCGGAAGCGTACGACGTGGTCGGCGACGAGCAGAAGCGCAAAGAATACGACCAGTTGAAGTCCATGATCGGCTCGGGCGGCTTTGGCCGGTTCGGGCGGGGAGGAGCGTCCGGTTTTCCGGGCGGGTTTCGCGGCACGGAGACGGAATTCGACCTCTCGGACATCTTCGGATCAGCCGCTGGTGGACAAGCTGGAGACAGCGGCCTTGGTGATATCTTCGGTGGCTTCTTTGGCGGCCGCGGCGGTGCTGGCAGGAACGCTCGGCCGTCGCGGGGGGCCGACGTCGAAACGGAAATAACCCTCGACTTCCGCGAAGCCGCCAAGGGCACGACGTTCCCTGTCGAGCTCACCGGCGACGCACCGTGCACCACCTGCCACGGTTCCGGTTCGAAGTCCGGCAAGACGCACACGTGTGAGGTCTGCTCTGGCTCCGGTTACATCCGGGAGAACTCCGGCGCGTTCGGCATGGCTCGTCCCTGCACGAACTGCCACGGCACCGGTGAAGTCATCGAGGATCCGTGCACCACATGCAACGGCACCGGCACCGTCCGACGTACCCGTTCGATCACGGTCCGCATCCCCGCAGGCGTCATCGATGGTCAGAAGGTGCGCCTCGCCGGTCAAGGCGAGGCAGGTCCCAACGGCACTCCCGCAGGCGACCTGTTTGTCACTGTGCATGTGCGTAGCGACGACACCTTTACCCGCTCCGGCGACGACCTCGAAGTCACGGTCCCCGTCTCGTTTGCAGAGGTCGCCCTCGGTTCCACTATCACGGTGCCGACCCTGGACAACCCGGTGAAGGTCAAGGTCCCCGCTGGTACCCCGAACGGCCGCACCTTGCGCGTGCGTGGCCGTGGTATCCCGAAGCGGTCCGGCAACGCCGGCGACCTGTTGGTCACGGTTGAGGTGAAGGTGCCGAAGGATCTTGACCCGTCCGCAACCAGTGCACTGCGCGCGTACGCCCAGGCCGAGAAGGATTCTGGTTTCGACCCGCGCGCCGGCTGGTCCGAGCGCTAGACGGCGAAAGGAGGTGTAACCATGGCAGAAGAGAAGGAATACTTCGTCATCTCTGTCGCCGCCGAGCTCACCGGTATGCACGCCCAGACCCTGCGCACCTACGACAGGCTCGGCCTGGTCACGCCGAAGCGCACCAAGGGAGGCGGCCGGCGCTACTCCAGCCGTGACATCTCGATGCTGCGCCGCATTCAGTACCTCTCCCAAGAGGAAGGCGTGAACCTGGCGGGCATCAAGACGATCATTGAGCTCTCCGCGCAGATCGAGGAACTGCAGGACGAGTTGGATGCCCAGCGTGGCCACAACGAGGAGTTGCGTCAGAAGTTGCGCAACGGTTCCCGTCGTGGCGGCGAGTTGGTGCACGTGCCACGTTCCACCGCGATCGTGGCATGGGAGCCAGCTGCTTCACGACGACGCCGTCGCCGCAACCTCACCCCCGACGCCTAGTCGGCGGCAACGACAGACAAGAAAAGCCCGCGCTACCCATCACAGGGGCAGCGCGGGCTTTATCGCGCATTCGAACTACCGCAACCTACCCGCCGAACTCGATGGCGGCGGCACCACCGATGTGGCGGAGGTTGGACTTGGCCAGGTTGAACAGTCGGCCGACGCCACCTTCAAGGAAGGCGGTGCGGGCGCCGGACTTGGCAAAGCCCTTCATCATGTCCCAGGTGATTCCCGGCGGCAGGGAGAGAGCCTCGGGGTCGGTGACGATGTCGACGACCACGGGGCCGTCGTAAGCAAGTGCTTCCTTGAGCATCGGTTCGAGGTCCTCGGGCTCCTCGATGCGGAAGGACTTGATGCCGACACCCTTGGCGATCTCGGCGAAGTTGACCTGTTCGTGGTCGGTGCCGAAGTAGGGCATCCCGGCGACCATCATCTCGAGTTTGACCATGCCGAGCGAGGAGTTGTTGAAGCAGATCACCTTCACCGGCAGCTGGTGCAGTTTGATGGTGAGCAGTTCGCCCATGAGCATGCCCAGGCCGCCGTCGCCGGACCAGGAGATGACCTGACGGTCCGGCTGTGCTGCCTGGACGCCGATGGCCATCGGCAGAGCATTAGCCATGGTGCCGTGGAGGAAGGATGCGCCTTCGTCGCGCTTACCGTTCGGGGTGAGGTAGCGCGAGGACCACACGTTGCACATGCCGGTGTCGACGGTGAAGTAGGCGTCGTCGTCGGCAAGTTTGTCCAGCACGGAGGCAGCGAGCTCGGGGTGGATCGGCTTCTTCGACTCGAAGGCTTCCTCGGTGTAGCTCTTCACCACGTGGTCCAGCAGCTGGTAGTGGCGCTTGAGCATCTTGTCCAGGAACTTGCGGTCCTTCTTCTCCTCGACGTGGGGGAGGATGTTTTCGATGACGCTCTTGACGTCGCCGACGACGGGGTAGTCGACCTTGGTGCGGCGGCCGATGTGGGTGCCGTTGATGTCGATCTGGGCGACGTTTTCCTCGGGCAGCCAGTCGGTGTAGGGGAAGTCGGTGCCGACCATGATGAACAGGTCGGACTCTTCCATGGCGTCGAGGCATGCGCCGTAGCCAAGGAGGCCGGACATGCCGACGTCGTAAGGGTTGTCGTACTCGAAGTACATCTTGCCGCGGAAGGAGTGGCCGATCGGGGATTTGATCTTCTCGGCCAAAGCGAAGACTTCGTCGCGGGCGTCGCGTGCACCGTAGCCGCAGAACAGGGTGACCTTGTCGGCGTTGTTGATGGCCTCGACAAGCCGTGCGGCCTCGGAGGGGTCCGGGTAGACGCGCTTGTCCTTGCCGGTGGCGTAGACGGAGTCGGCGGTGTGAGGACCGTCGGCAACGTCGGCGGCGAACACGTCGCCAGGCACGACCATCACGGACACACCGTTGCCGGCGAGTGTGTTCTGCAGGGCGTTGTGCAGCACGCGCATGCCCTGGTCGGCGGTGTGGACGACCTCGCAGTAGGAGGAGCACTCCTGGAACAGCATCTCCGGGTGGGTCTCCTGGAAGAAGGAGGAACCGATCTCGGCCGTCGGGATATGCGATGCAATGGCGAGTACCTTCGCGCCGTTGCGGTGGGACTCGAACAGGCCCTGGACGAAGTGAGTGTTGCCCGGGCCGCAGGACGCGCCGCAGACGGCGAGTTCGTCGGTGGCTAGCGAGTCTGCACCGGCAGCAAACGCTGCGGCTTCCTCGTTGCGGACGTGGACCCACTCGATGTCGCTTTCGCGCACGGCGTCAGAAAGCGGGTTGAGCGAGTCGCCCACCAGACCGTAAATGCGTTTAATGCCGAGGGCCTCGAGGCGCTCGACGACTTGCTCTGCAAAGTTTGCCATGGTTTATCAGACTCCTAAAGGTAGTTTCTTTAAACGTTCGCCATGGTAACGCCATTTCTTAAGTTGTGCTTGCGCGCTGTTGCAAAGCAGACACAAAGGCCGGGTCTGTGAAGTAGTCGGAGTGCCCGCCGCGCACGCCCTCCACGCGCTGTGCGCCCCACCCTACATACGACGGCGACGCGCCGAGCACCGCCGACGGCCCAGAGCGCAGCAACAGGATGGGGTCCTGGGGTGAATCGACGACGTGAACGGTGGCGTACTCATCCGCAAGTGTGAGCTCGGAAACGTGCTGGCCTGCGACGCCGGCGCTGCCGAGGACCCATAAGTCATCCGCTATAAGTCCATGGTCGCGCGCCGCCGTGGTGGCCAGCAGCGTGCCGTAACTGTGGGAGACGACGGTCTTCTGTGCGTCCGGGAAGCGCTCCTCAAGCGCCGCCTGAAACATCGCCAGATCATCCGCACCGGCCGAAGCACGCAGGGGAGAGACCGCCCGCGGCACCGAGCGTGGCGGTGCATAACCCTGCCACACCACCACCGCAGCACCGGTCTGCTGCGCCAACCGCGACGCCTTTGCCAACTCACCCTCCAACTTCGCGGGCGCGCCCGTGGTCGCGCCGGCCACCATGGTGATCACCCGCGCCGGTTCCACAACGTCACCGACGACAACAGTGGTCGAAGCAGGTCCGGCCTCGAGAACGGTCCCGTCCGCAGCCTCCACGGCGGCACGAGTCGCGGCGGGCAAGGTCGGCACATGACGCGCGTGCAGGTCCTGAAACGACTCATCCGGGTGGGCGAACAGCGGGTCGTAGTCCTGCTCGTGCCCGCCAAGGCGCAACAAGGACCGTGCGAGTTCCAGGTCCAGCGCCATCGACATCGCATTGAGCCACAGCACGGTGCGCGAGTGCAGGTAGAGGGTGGCAAACATGGCGGCCTCGTCCAACTGCCGTTGCAGCCCCGCCGCCGTGGAGACAAGCGCAGCAGCCGTGGCCAAGTCGTCGGCACCGCGCGCAAACACAGACCCGAACGCATCTAACCGCGCGTATGCCGCATCCGCCGCCACGCCCCGAAAGCCCGTGGACACCAACGCCTCGCGTGAGGTTGGAACATGGGCGGCGCGCTCCCGGGCGGCATCAGCAGCAAGGCGCAACGCGGCCGCTGCCGCCGAGAGTTCCGCCGCGTCCAGCGCCGGGCGGTACGTGGCAACACTCATGGCGCAAGCCTCGCTT
The DNA here is from genome assembly GCF_001806995.1 of Corynebacterium sp. HMSC11D10. Taxonomy (NCBI): domain Bacteria; kingdom Bacillati; phylum Actinomycetota; class Actinomycetes; order Mycobacteriales; family Corynebacteriaceae; genus Corynebacterium; species Corynebacterium sp. HMSC11D10. The sequence goes on along the minus strand of NZ_KV787070.1, from coordinate 6,084 downwards.
CCAGGTCGGCGTCCACGCCCTCCACCGCGCGGGCAAAGCGCGCGATGGAATTGAGGTGGGTGTTGAGGTGGGCGGTGGTGTCGTCGATAAGCATGTGCGTGCTGTTGCGTATCGACGACAACGCTTCCGCCGTCCGCGACACCCCCACCTGCGCAAACGGTAACGGTGTGAACGTTCGGGTGAGGCCGCGGGCGACGGGTGCTGTGCGTGTTGAGATTTCAAGAGTCATGGGCCGAATCCTCTGCGCACCAGCACACAACCACAAGGGGCGAAGAAAAATCTGTGGATAACTGCCCCGAAATCCACCTAAAGTTATCCACATGAAGATCGCGTTGGTGCAAACGGTCACAGGCAGTGACACAATGGACAACTTTGCCCACCTTGCTCCGCTGGTGCGCGACGCCGCCGCCCAAGGCGCGAGCCTGATCGTGCTGCCGGAGGGTGCCAGTCAGGCCTTTGAGCAGGGCCGACTGGATACGCAGGCGGATGACCTCGACGGCGCGTTTGCCACCAACATGCGCGACCTGGCAGGCGAGCTCGGCGTGACCATCGTGGCTGGCATGTTCCGGCCCGCCGATACCGTTCAGCGCGGTGAGAAAACTATCAACCGCGTCTACAACACCGCCCTGATCACGGGAAATGGCCTGCATGAGGGCTACGACAAGATCCACACGTACGACGCGTTCAACTACCGCGAGTCCGACACCGTGCGCCCCGGCGAACGCCTGGTCACCTTCGAACACGAGGGCGTGACGGTGGGCGTGGCCACCTGCTTCGACATTCGCTTCCCCGAGCAGTTCCAGGCCCTTGTGGACCGCGGCGCCCAAGTCATTGTCGTACCCACAAGCTGGGCCGACGGGCCCGGCAAGGTGGAGCAGTGGCGCATCCTGACCGCCGCGCGCGCCCTCGACGCCGGGGTGTTCATCGCGGCTGCCGGCCAGTCGCGCCCGGATTTTGAAACCAAAGCGGGCGAGCCGTCCGGTCCCACCGGCGCGGGCCACTCAACCGTGGTCGACCCTTCCGGCACGCGCATCGCCGAAGCCGGCTACGGGCCCGAAACCCTGGTCGTAGACATCGACCCCGAAGAGACCGTCAAGCAGCGCAAACGCCTCCCGCTCGGCCAGATCCGCGCGGATACTACGATGCGCTAAACCACTCCGGCGTCGCGTCGTGGGCGATGACCTGCACGCCCTCGGCCCCGGCCTCCTGAAGCGCTGCCGTGATCGCGGCCGCGCGCACCTCGTCCGCACACACGATCACGTCGCGGCCCCACCACATTCCCGGCCCCGACACCACCTGCTCCAGCGACGCACCCAGCCGCGACTCCACCACCCAACTCACGTCCAGCCAGTCCTGCGCGCCAGCCAACGCGTCCAGCGCCGCGCGGTCGTACGTCACATCCGAAACCACGTGCACATCGAGGCGCTCCTCGCATTCCAACCAGTGAAAAACCAGCGCCTTCGCCGCAGCCAACCCCGTCCCCGCGGCCACCAAGAGCACTTGCTTATCGACGAACCCCTGCAGACCCCCGCGCGCCACACCCAATGTCAACCACGCGCCGGGCGCAACCGCAAGATCGGTGCCGGTGCTGATGTGAAACTCCATTTGTCCGAACGGATTCGATGGCAGCGCCGGGATCAGTCCGGTCCACATGCCGGGGGCCTCCGGCGACATTACGGGCAGCGTTTCACCGGGGGCGTAGATGATGCGCGTGCCTGCCTCGAGGCGCACGATCTGCACCCCGTCGCGCTCCTCCACGCTGGTGACCTGCGCCGCTGAGGCCGCCGGCACGCCCGCGTAGTCGGCTTGGGATGCTGCCTTGCGCATGACCTCGCCCGCTGCCACGAGCGCCGAGGTGGGGTCCTCGGTGTCGGCACCGCCAGCACCGGTGCCGACCTCGGCGCCGGTTTCTCCGGCGACGGTGCGGATGGCGTCGCCAAGCAACTGCATCGCGTTGGGGTACTCCTCGGCGGGGAAGCCGGTGCGGCGCAGGTCCAGCGCGATCGCGCGCAGACGGTCGGTGGTTTCGGTGGGGGAGTGGCTGAGGAGGAACGTGGTGGCGTCGATAAGCATCTGCGGCATGCGCTCACCAGGAGCAAGCATCATCGACGCATGTGGATACGCCTCCACGAACTTCGCGCGCCACACCTCACTCACGCGCGATCCGTGGGTGCGCAACAACTCAACGGACTCCGGAAAAGTCATGAAAACAGCGTACTGGGTTAGAGTACAGACTGTTTTATATGCGATAAGTGGATAAAGGAAGGTGCTGCGATGGAATTCACCCCATACACGCTGCTTACCGACATCGGATGGATCTCCCTCCTCCTCATCGTCGGCAACGTCCTGCGCAACCGACTGCGCGTACTGCAAGCATTGCTGCTGCCTGCACCGATCACCGCGGGCCTTATCGGGCTCATCCTCGGGCCGGAAGTCCTCGGCCTGATTAACTGGTCCGACCAGGTGGGCACGTACACCACGCTGCTCATCGCGGTGGTGTTCGCGTCGATGGCGTACTCGATGCAATTCGGCGGGTCCGTGGCCACCGGTGCGCGCAACATGTGGGGCTATTCCACCGCAATGTTCATGGGGCAATGGGGCCTATTCATCCTGCTTGGCATCTACCTCTTCGCACCCGTATTCGGCACCGAGCCGTGGTTCGGCATGATGCTGCCCGTCGGCTTCGTCGGCGGCTTCGGCACCGCAGCGGCCGTCGGCTCCGCGCTTGAGGAGATCGGCGTTGAAGGCGCATCCTCTCTCGGCTTCACCTCCGCCACCGTGGGCACCCTCGTGGCGATTGTCGGCGGCGTGATCATGGCCAACTGGGGCATCCGCAAAGGCAAGGCATCCCAGCTCGCGGGCGATCTTCCCGACGACCTGCGCACCGGCTACATCCGCAACGAGGAAGAACGCCCCTCCATCGGCAAAGCCACCACCAACCCGTCGTCCATCGAACCGCTCGCACTGCACGCCGGCTTCATCGTGTTCACCGTGCTCATCGCGTACCTGCTGAACACGCTGATCAAGGGGCAGTGGCCAAACGTGTCCATCCCGCTGTTCGCCATGTCGTTCGTGGTCGGTCTGGTCGGCCGTCTTGCCTTGCGACTCGCCGGGCGCCCGAACTACCTCGACGGCTCCACCATCAACTCCATCTCCGGCGCTGCCACCGACTACATGATCGCCTTCGGCATCGCGTCTATCGTCCCCGCCGCACTCGCCGGCTACTGGCAGGCACTGGTTGTCATGTTCGTCCTGGGTACCGTGTTCTGCGTGGTCTGGATGCTGTGGGCCGGCCCGACCTTCTTTGGCGAAAACTGGCTCGAGCGTGGCCTGTTCGGCTGGGGCTGGGCCACCGCCGCCGTGGCCACCGGCATCGCGCTGCTCAAGATGGTCGACCCGAAACTCAAGTCCGGCACCCTCAACGAGTACGGCGTGGCCTACGTCGGCTTCGCCCCCTTCGAGATCGGCATGACCATCCTCGCACCGATCGCCGTCATCGCTGGCTTCACCACCGGTTTCGGCTGGGTGTCCTTCGCCGTCGCCGTGGGCGTGGTCGTGCTCGCCTACGTGCTCAAGTGGGTGCCCGTGCGTAACGACGACCGCAGCGCCTCCCCGGCAAGGGAGTAGCTACACGGGTTTCCTTTTAAGCACTGAATGGATGTATTGCTGCCCCGCTAGCCAGGATGCGGCAGCGGGGTTCATTGAATGCATAAGGCGTGCGGATATTCGATGAACACGGATCAATTGCCCAGGGTCAAGCAGCGGTTCTAGATGGCTTGCACGATTTCGTGCGTGCCGTACTGCATTTGCCCACTGGTAAATGACAGCGGGATTAGCGCTCTGGAATTCGGAAGCGTTCCGAGCAGTAAATGCATGCTTGAGAGTCTCGTCCCAAATCCGCATCCGGGGATTTTGAGGAGAAGAAACCTGGGGTTGAGGCAAGATGAAAAGCCATGAACCGAAAGGCAAAGCCGCGACAAGGTCGTCATGAGAAGGATTCGGCTTTGCACAATTGCCAAGTTCGTCTCGTAGGGCTGGTTCCGCTTTTTGCCAAAGTGGCCTTTTGCGTGGTGGCGAAATAATCTGGCGAAGTCGAGGTGCAGGATCCTTTAGCCAGTCCCTTGTGTACGCACAAGTACGGTTTGGATCATTAACCGGTTGGGATGCATTCCAAGTTTGAAGGCGTGAATTGATGCTGTTTCTGAGTTGTACTTCGACCATACCTGTGGTCGCAGCGACAGCTCCCGCCATCTCGATATTCCAAAGGTAGAGCAGAAGTGCTTGTTTTTCTGAGCCCCCGGCTGCCTGTATGTAAGTTTTGAAGCGAGGGTCAGAAAGAGCACGCGTAATCGAATATGTAGTTTGCTTCTGCACAAAACTATATATACAGTTGGTTCTCACAAGACGGGTTAAAATCCGGTAATTAAGAGAATGTCCGCTAGGTGCAGTCGCGCCCAGCGGCTTTCTTTTTGTCGCTTAACCCGTAACAACCGTGAGGCAAACGCGCCCCTGATCGTCTAGCTGCGTTTTTGTGCAACTAGACGATCTTTCTTTTATCGACCATCGTTTCCATCATCACCTGGGGAAACATTTTCGACGAAAGCTGATCGTCTAGCACGCACTGCCGCGCAACTAGACGACCAGCACTAAGGGCGTCGCGTTGATCGTTAGACTGAGTCGTTATGGAAATGGGGTATGAAGAGATCGTCCAGCGCCTTTTGGAGAAGAGTAAAGAAGCCTTCATTCTTGCGTTGGAGCTTTACAACCGTCCGACTCTGAAATATCACGCTGAGTCCTGCTCGATATTTCTTTGTAATGCTTGGGAGCTCATGCTCAAGGCGTACTTAGTCAAAGAACGAGGAGTCGAGGCTATCTACTACCCCGATGAGCCGGGGAAGACAATCGCGCTTGCGGATTGCCTGAAGAAAATTTTTACGAACGACAAAGATCCATTACGGGTGAACATGGCTGAGATCATCCGTTTCCGTAACATCAATACGCATTTCATTACTGACGAGTACGAGATCTTTATCGGTCCATTCCTGCAGAAGTCAGTGATGAACTATGCAGACAAACTGCTCGAGCTGCATGGCGAGTCTGTAAGTGAATTAATTCCGGAAAATCACCTCACGCTTGCTGTGCGTCGTGGTGCTATTGATCCCGACGTAATCCGGGCAAAATATGAACCACACGTCGCGGAGAAGCTCCTAAAAATGAGACAGTTTGCAGCAGACGCGGCTGGTACAGGTGAAGGGGGAGCCGCTGCTGCGATTTATGAGACGAACCTCCGCATCGTCAAGAAGTCGAAGGATGCTGATCTCAATGTCTACATCGATAGCGATGCTGATGCGGGCATTGCCATTGTCAAGGATGTCCGCGATGCAGCTAGTTACTATCCATACACCAAAAAATTGGCGGTTAACGAGGTGCTCAAGCGCCTCGCAAAGTCGAAGACAACCATCTATCACCGTGGAGAAAAACGCAGATTTAACAAGTATGACTTCGATCTTTTCATCAAAGTTTTTCAACTCCGGGACGACGAACGGTACGCCTACGACCGCAGTACGGCTGGTGAGAATGCGACAATGTGGACATATTCTCAGCAGGCCGTCGAGCTAGTAGTTGGTTATCTGCAGAAGGATCCAGAAGGCTGCCTCGACGCACTTAAGAGAAAAGCAGGAAAATAAAAACGCCAACCCTCGGAGCAAAGGAATTCTCAGGCCGAAGCCTTACTCCCATTCGGGAACCCAGCTTTATCCTTCTCGGGTTGGCGCTGTAGTCATAATGCTAATTGCACATGTTGTCTTGCACAACACCTATTTGCCTATCGGGGAGCAGGGTTGGGCAAAAACCATGAGGTAAAAACGTTGAAAAACGTTTCTCCAAAGCCCTTCAGCCTTTCAGGGGAGCTGGCCTCCCTGCCTCTGATCGTCTAGGGCATAGCGAACCCGGGCATTAACAGGGATCTGCAGACGGCGCTGAGTTCAACCAGGCGATCGATGAGTGCATCGGGTGGTACAACACCGAACGCATCCAACAACGACTCAAGGTGTGTCTGATCTGATGTAGGTGGTCCAGTTCGGC
>NZ_KV787069.1:0-695 GCF_001806995.1 Corynebacterium sp. HMSC11D10 | reverse complement strand
TGAAGGCTGCCTCGGCTTTTTTCGCGTCGGAACTCGACCCGAAACGTCGGAAATGATCCGGTTCATCGATAAATACCGGAATCGTTTCTCTGTCGAGTTCATTTGTAAGACGTTGAAGAATAACCGGGCTGGTGGGTTTATCACTTCGCGTGGTTATCGCCAGTCCAAGGCCCGTGGATTAAGTGCTCGTCGCCTTCGCGATGCTGTGCTGATCGACCGCATTAGAACTGTTCATCGGGATAATTACGGCGTCTACGGCGTGCGGAAAATGTGGCATGCTCTCCGCCGCGACGGAATTGATATCGGGCGTGAACAAACCGCCCGGCTGATGCGCTTGGCCGGTGTTTCTGGCAAAGGCAAAGGCGGATCACCTATCACAACCCGAAAAGCTAACGTGCCTGATCTGCGCCCGGACTTAGTCGAGCGTGAATTCAAAGCTTAAGGGCCCGAATAAACTGTGGGTGGCCGACATTACGTATGTGCGCACGAAGAAAGGCTTTGTGTACGCCGCGTTTGTCACCGACGTTTACTCTCGACGGATCGTCGGGTGGGCGTTATCAGATTCCATGCGCACCGAAGCACTGCCGTTGCAAGCTCTCAACCAGGCGATCGTGTGTGCTGAGGAAACAACAGGTCTCATTCACCATTCGGATCACGGATCGCAGTACGTCAGCGTGGTCTACAACGAGCGACTT
>NZ_KV787068.1:21618-44054 GCF_001806995.1 Corynebacterium sp. HMSC11D10 | reverse complement strand
GGGTTTACCCGTCCACAAAATTTGACACAGGCCATCTCCAATCATTCTTCCGTGTGCTTCGCATCGGGCTATTGCATACAAAATGCGTCGCTGAGCATGTTTGTCTTTTAGCTCACCTAACCAGGCGTCAAACAAGCTGCTGGAAATGATCTCCACACGCCCAAGTGTAGCCTAAAAGCTACATGGCTCAAGTGGGGAATACGCCTCTCATGGCTGACTCCTCTTTCGGTTTGAAGATTGGTGATGACGCCAGGAAAGCGTCTAAAGACGCTAAAGACGCATGCAGACTTGAGGGTGCGGTTGATGAGTTGAGGTCGAGGTGGATGACACGTCCGCTATGGCCCGGATCTTCGGTGAGGTGTTCAAGGTCAACCTGGCGGCTGAGGGGCCACCGCACCGCTTTTCGATCATCCGCGATGAAGCCACGCTCTCGAGCCTCAACTGGCAATGAACCGAACGGCGTTATTCTCGCAGCCCCTCCACGATCCGTACCGTCTCCACCGCAACCCGGGTCACCTTGCCAATCAGATCCACGATGTAGCGCGGGTTGCCAACCTCATCGGCCCAATCGTTCGGGTCGTTGACAATCCCAGACGCCTTGTCCTTCTTCACCTGGTAGCGATCAATCAGCCACGCCAACGCGGAACGCGACCCCAGCATGTACTCATCAGCCTCAGCCGGGATACCCGCGATGGTGACCCGCTTGTTGTAAATCAACTTGGTCACGTCGTTGACGTTCTTGTCGGTCTCTGGGTCCTTCTTACGTGCCCACTTCATCTTCAACACACGCCAGGTCTCCGGGTCGGACTCGTCGCCCTTGACCGCGATATCCAGCGGGTACGGCTGCACATCCTCGTACCCGACGTGCAGGTCCATCAGTTCCTTGCCGGAACGCGCCAACTTGTCGAACTCTTCACGCGAACCCGGCGCTTCAATGTGCGGCAGCATCTTCTTCAAATCCGCCGCATACGCCTCCCGATAGTTCGGATCGTGCAGCTTGCCGTAAACGAAGTGGAAGATGTCGTCACCAGTGACATCGGCATCCAGCGCGTCGCGGTAGAGCGCCTTGATCTCGTCGGTGATGTTGTCCTTGCGCACATAACCCGCAACGACCTCGCCAAACTGCCCATAAATCGAGGACTCGCCTTCGCTTATCGACGCCCCCTCGCCGAACAACCCACCATCCGACGCCTCTACTGGCTCCCAGGTGAAACGTGAGAAGTACTGAGAAGTCGCGAGGGTGTGAAGATCAGGCATGATGTTTGTCGCCAGCGTTCCCAACGGCACGCTATCGCCTGGGCTGGTGGTGACGTACCCGATGTTGTGATGGTGCAGCGTCGGGAACATCGAAGGCAATTGATACTGTCTGTCGATCAATTCTTTCGCGAAATAATTCCGCTGTTTGAAAAACGGGCGGTACAACGATGTGAACACACGGTCCGTATCAACCGCGATCTCGGTTCCGCGGGCTAACTCCTGCCTCAGGTTGACATTCCATGAACCTCGCGTGCTATCCACCAATTCCGGGTGTTGTGTAAACAATGCGTCTACGCCCCGTTTGCTTTCCTCAAACCCTTCGTTTCGCAACAGGTCTTGCGCTTGGCGGTAGTTCGCAACGTGCGTCCCGATGTTTTCTACGAGTTGGGCGGTTGCAGAAGAATACGACCAAGCATCACGGCCAGTTTTTAACCCTGCGGAATAGGCGCCAAAGAACGTCGTGACGGTGTCCTTCTTCTCGCCAATAACCGGCCAGGTCGCAAACTCGTCGCTGCGCTGGTTCAACCAATCTCCATGCTGATTCGGCACAATTGACTGCCAATCAACATTCTCAATCGTCGACGTATTCACGATCGCAAGCTTTTCTTCCGCTGACAGATAGTCCCCAATGTCGCGGTAATGCAGAGCGAATCCCGACTTGTTTGGATCTTTGACACAAATCGCTACTGAAATGGGCGTGCGTGAGCCGCCACCGAAGACGTTTCCGGCTTCTTTCTTACGTTCTTCTCCTGAGGTACGGGCATTTCCCCGTAGATTCAGCAAGTAGATGTCTGAATAATCTTCAGCGAGCGATAGGCGGACACCATCACCAGTGTTGGCATCCACCCAACCACCGTTCGACACAAACGCCACAACACCTTGATCCCCAATCCGGTCGGTGGCCCACCGGAACGCGCGCAGATATGAGTCGTACAGGGAGTTCTTATTCGTCGCCGTCGACTTCGCCGCGTACGTCTCCGCGATGCGTGCGTCCAGTGTTGGGTACTTCAGGTTCGCGTTGTTATCGTTCGCGCTCGTCTGACCTACTGAGTACGGCGGGTTGCCCACGATGACATTGATCGGGGCCTTCTTCTGACGAACAATGCGCTCGTTGTTGTTCTTAAATACCGCCAGATCCAGGATGTCGCCGTCCTCGTGGATCTGGAAGGTATCGGCAAGCGCAATGCCCTCAAACGGCACATACTCCGGCTCCGGTAGGTCTTCGCGCTGCGCCGTCTCGGCTTGCAACGCGTTAAACGTCGTTTCGATATTCACCGCAGCCACGTAATACGCCAGCAGCATGATCTCGGTCGCGTGCAACTCATTGGCGTACTTGCGGGCCAGATCCTTCGGATCGATCAATCCGGACTGCAACAGGCGAACCATAAACGTGCCAGTGCCCGTAAACGGATCCAGGATGTGTACGCTCTCGTCGCTCAAACCCCGGCCGAAGTGCTTCTTCGACACGTCATTGGCAGCGCGCAGAATAAAGTCCACGATCTCGACTGGGGTGTAGACAATGCCCAGCTTGTCAGCGTCGCGTTTGAACGCCTTTTGGAAGAATCGCTCGTAGAGCTCCTTGATCACCTGCTGCTTCCCGGACGCGCTGGTGACCTCAGAAGCGCGCACACGCACCGAGGCGTAGAACTTCTCCAGCGAATCAGTCTCGGCATCCAGGTCACTATCGTCGAGGGCATCAACCATGCGCTGCATGACCTGGGAGACCGGATTATGGGCTGCGAAATCGTGATCGCTGAACAGCGCGTCAAATACCGGGGCGGTGATCAGGTGCTGGGAGAGCATGCTGATCGCCTCGTTCTCGGAGATCGAGTCGTTGAGATTGCCGCGCAAGCCTTCCACGAAGGTCTCGAATTCGCGCTGGAGTTTCGGGCTCGCGTGTTCCAGCAGTTTGTGAATACGGGTGATCTGGTTTTCCGCGATCACCGCCACATCGTCGGCCCAGTCTTCCCAGTAGGTTCGGGTACCAACCTTGTCCACGAGTTTGGTGTAGATCGCCTCCTGCCACTTCTCTAGGGAGAACAGCGCAACCTGCTCGGAGGTGAGCTCTGAAGTTTCGTACCCAGGGGTCGAGTCGTTCTTATCCAGCTCTGCCTTTGCTTTTTCGACTTCGACATGAGTGACATCGATCGGAAGCTCATCAGGCTTGTCGCCGTTCAAACCAATCGAGTTCACCTTGGCGTTGAAGCGGTCATCATGAGCACGCAGCGCGTTGAGAATCTGCCAGACCACCTTGAAACGAACGTTGTCGTTCAGCGCTTCGGATGGCGACTTCCCAGGAGGAACCGCGACGGGGAGGATGATGTAGCCGTAGTCTTTGCCTTCGGACTTACGCATCACACGGCCGACAGACTGAACTACGTCGACCATGGAATTGCGCGGGTTGAAGAAGATCACCGAGTCCAAACCAGGCACGTCAACGCCCTCAGAGAGGCATCGCGCGTTGGTGAGGATGCGGGTTTCGTCCGGCTCCATGGATGCCTCGAGCCACGCGATCTTGTTGCCACGTTCCATCGCGTTCATGCTGCCGTCGACATGCTGTACCGCGACGGACAAGTCCACGTTGTGAAGAGAAACATCGTTGGTCGCAGCATGCTCACGAAGCGTTTGTTGGTGGCTTGCGATGAGTCCCGGGTAGGTTTCCGCAATGAGCTTCGAGGTTTTGATGTCCTTTGCGAAGGCAACAGTGCGCTGCATCGGCGCAGCGTCTTCCTCGAATCCGCCTTTTTGCCCTTGCAACTTGCCGGAGCGCTTTGCGAGTGCGTTCCACGCACCGATCATCGCTGAAGCGGTGGTCAGGTTCATGCCTTCCTGCGTGTGTCGAGCGAGTGCTTCGGCAGCGACATCCTCGTCCACGGTCATCACCAAGACGCGATAGTCCGTGAGTAGGCCCTTATCCACCGCTTCACCAAATCCGAGTCGATGAAACTCTGGACCGTAGATGGCCTCGTCATCCATGGAAGCCAGTTCGGCTGAGTGTTCTTCGGCTTTGGTTTTGACGGAGTCGTCGAAAAGCCGTGGTGTCGCGGTCATGTACAGACGACGAGCAGCCTTGATGTAGTCGGCATCGTGGATACGAACGAAGTTGGATTCATCCGCGCCGGCGAGTGTGACACCGGTGGTGCGGTGGGCCTCGTCGCAGATAACGAGGTCGAAATCGTCCAGTCCTTTCTCCTGAGCATCATGAACAGCGGGCAAGGACTGGTAGGTGGAAAAGACGACGTGCAGACCATTGGCGCGCTTACCCTGCGAGAAAAGAGTAGCGATGTCGTCGCCATCAGTGGAGACAGGAACCTCGAGATCGTACGAGGCAATGTCTTCGGCCTGGCGGCTGGCCTTGTTATCGGAGCAAACCGCGAAGCTCTTCAGATCTAGGCGAGCCTGCGCAGTCCACTCGCGAAGTGTCTGTGCGAGCAGTGCGATGGAAGGAACGAGGAAGAGGACGCGGGCGCCCCCCCCCTTGTCCTTTGCAACTTGTTCAGCTAGGCGGAGCGCAGTGAACGTCTTGCCTGTGCCGCAGGCCATGATGAGCTTGCCGCGGTCATGCGTATTGAACCCAGCCATGACGTTCTCGATCGCCTGCTGCTGGTGCGGACGCGGCTCGAAGGTTTCGCGCCGGGTGAGGCGAACCTGCATCTCGGAGCCGGGGAACACAACATCCCAGTTCACGGGTGATTCTGCGATCTGATTAAAGCCGATACGACTGGTGGGGATCTGCTGGTTTTCTAGAGCATCTTCCGCATTTTTCGACCACTTATCGGTCGTTGAAATGATGTAGCGGTGAACGAAGTGTTCGACGCTCGACTCAGTCTCAAACGAGCGACCGGAGGCTTCGAAGAACGAATCGATGTGCTGCTTTTGGATGCTCGTGGTCGGCTTGTAGAACTTGGCCTGGATTGCCACCCATTTACCGTCATCCTTGCGGCGCGCAACCAAGTCAATGCCCGTATCAGCCTTGCCACCGTTGTAGCGCCACTTATCCCAACGCTGAACCTCGTCGAACTGCGCAGAGAGAACAGGATCGGTTTTGAAGAAGTTAACCATCAACTTCTCAAACGCGATCCCGTACTTGCCCTGAGGCTGATTCTCACGGAGCTGATCGAGGACTTCGCTGAATGACGACATGTGCATCATTTTGCCCCTAAGGTGCAATTCTTTCGCTTTAGGGGGTGTTTATTTTCCCAGATCACATCGATCAAGGCCGTTACACTCGAGATCGCCACGGTATCGAGGCGGGGACGCCGGTGCTCGGGTGGGCGGTCTGCAGGTGCATCGTCGCTCCTTGGGGGCAGGGCGCAGCGGGGTTCGTCGATAAGTGATGGCGCTATGGAGCCGCTACACCCGCCAGTCCTCTACTTGTAGCAATGGGACACGGGAGAACTCCCGGGTGTTGGCGGTAACGAGAACGCAGTCGTTTGCCCGTGCCTGAGCTGCTATCCACAAATCGTTGGGACCGATTGGCTGCCCGATCGCCTCTAGCTCCAAACGGATGTCAGCGTAAAGAGCTGCCTCGGGCGCTCCGGTTCCGACTACCTGGTACGCCTGCTCGAGTTGCTTGACAGCATCGGTCCGACGAATCGACGTTGACTTACCCGCACCAACCCGCAGCTCTCCAAGGACAATGGAAGACAGCACGATGTTGTCGGCTCGAGTTACGCGCATGCGTTCGAGGATATTGGCGTTACTGCGACGAAGGGCATCGATCCACACATTTGTGTCTAGGAGGAAGCGCATCATTCATCCCACTTTGGGATCGGATCTAGGGGGAGATCAGAGGGTTCTTCGAACTCGTCCGCCCACCCATCCGGTAAATCGGCAGTGATCACATCGAGCACATCGAGAGCTGAGAGCGGCTCAGGAGAGACGTAAAGCTTGCCCCCAATCTTTTTCAGCCAAACCGTTTCAGAATCGAAACGAAAGTCCTTGGGAATTCGGATTGCTTGACTGTTGCCCGACATGAAGACCGTGGTTTCGACGGAGTCTGCTGCAGCCTCAGTCATGAACACCTCCTCGTATATATGACGTAATATATACGGTTTGGGACGTCAGGACGAGCACTCCGGCTAGAAAAGCTCCCGCACCGCAGCCCGCGCTGCCCAGGTATCGCGCGGGATGGTCAGGGCGCCGGTGAAGGCGACGCGATCGCCGGGGTGCAGGGTGAAGGTGGAAGGGGGTGGGCCGGTAAGGGGGTCGTCGAGAAGCGAATGCACGAGAGCGGGATCAACGCCGAGCGCTTTTGCAATGCTGAGCAGGGTTGCGCGTTCCTCGTCGGTGATTATGCCGTCTGACCAGGCTTCGACGGCAAGTTGGCGGGTGAACTCCTCGTTGATCGCCTCGACGTCGTCGGAGCTTAGGCCTGCGGCGATGGCGGTGGATTCGAGTTGGCGCATTTCGGTGCGGGAAATTTCGCGGTCTACAAGCGCGCGGGTCAGTTCGGCGCGGTAGGTGGCTTCATTCTTGGTGCCGGTCGTCGGCAATGTGCGCGAAAGCTGGCCTGCCCAGGAGGGTGCGCCACCGCGGGGAAGCGTGCGCACCTCGGGCGCGGGTGTGGGGAACAGCGCAGCCGGATAGTGAACGATATCCGCGTGGTGGTTCGTGTGCAGGTACGCGAGGAGATCGGCGGTGGCCTGGGCGTCCGCAAGCGCAGAGTGCGCCAAACGGTTGTGGATCTGTGCGATAGCAAGCGCTTCGCTGAGTTTGCCCACGCCAAGGTGCTGCTTGGTCAGGCGCATCGTGTCCAACCACTCGCACATGCCATCCTCCGCGCCCGCGCGTGCGAACTCGTTGGCAAGGAAGCGGCGCTCAAACGACGCGTTATGCGCCACCAACGTGCGGCCGTTCAGCAGCGCACCAAGATGCGCGGCGACGTCGCGGAACACCGGCGCATCCACGACGTCCGTCGCCGTGATCTTATGGATGTAACTGTTCGGAATGTCACGCTCCGGCTGGATCACCGTCTCCCACGTGCCCTCCACCGTGAGGTCGGGGCGCAGCAACACCACGCCGATCTCCACAATGCGATCGAGGTTGCTTAACCCCGTCGTCTCCAGATCGACCACCGCAAACCCGTGCTGCCGGTCCATTCCTGCTCCTTATATGTGAACTGTGTAAGCGCGATTTTCGACGCCACCATCAACCTAAGGCACGCACCGACACAGAGAGGTGGGGAGTCGGTCGGGTGTTCGATGGAACCGTAGGCGGCCTCGCCACGTCTAACTCAATGAAAGGGTTTTCATTGTCAATGGATAGTTGACAAGAGATTGCAATGGGGGGTTGAAGTGTGAAGCGGTATGCAGTAATAAAGAAGTTGCGAGACGAGGCTCGTCGGCGTGGTCTTGAATTTGAGCAGATACCACTCAAAAGACATGATGCATTTCGAGTGGGGGAGACGACCAAAACTCTCGGACGGCACCGCGAAATCGACGATCTCGCAGCACGAAAATTCTTTGATCAATTTCAGGCGGAGCTAGGAAAAGGGTGGTGGAGATGAGGTCGTTTACTGTCACTGCTGAGCGTGGTGCGAGTGGTGCCTGGGTTTTGGAGTGCGCAGAGCTTGGCGTTGTGTCCCAAACGCGGCGGCTCGATCGCGCAGAAAAGGAAGTGCTTGAAGCACTAGCTTTTCAGTCTGGACTTGCTCCAACCGAATTTGAGGTTGAAGTGATTCCGATTTTGCCTTCTGAAGTTGAAACACTTCGTCAGCGTGCCGAAGAGCTTGGGGTGAAGGCAAAAGAGGCAAATGGAAAGGCAGCTGCTGCTAGAAGCGAGCTTGCGCAAAAGATGAAAGCGGAAGGTTTCACGCTTCGCGAGATGGGGCAGGTCCTGGGAGTGTCCTATCAGCGAGCAGCAGAGCTTGCAGGGTAAGAGGATCCTATCGCGGGAAGGAGAGAGCACGATGAGGCCTAGGTATGAAGAGCTCGAATCTCTTGAGGGCGTTCGTATTTCGCGTCCGCCGCACATGGGGGAGATCGCCGCCGCGCGCTTCCTTGTCAAACAGATCGAGCGGGGCAGAAGCGACGGCAAGTTGTCGCCCTTCCTGCTGTGGGTTGCAAATTACGGGACCCCGGATGAGCCTCCGGGGCCGGTGATCGAGTCGCGCTCCGCCTAGAACAACTCCCGCACCGCAGCCCGGTCGACCTTGCCCGGACCCAACTGGGGCAGCGCCGGCACAACCTTGAGTTCCTTCGGCACTTGCCAGCGTGCGATCTCACCGGTGTCTTCGGCGTCGGCAAACGCGTCCATGATGTCCGCCACGCTCGCAGACCCGGTGTATGCAGCGCAGATGCGTTCGCCGAAGCGAGCATCTTGCTTGCCGACGACACACGCACCCGTCACCCCATCCACCTTGAGCAGGAATGTTTCCAGCACTTCGGGGTGGAGTTTGAGGCCGCCGGAGTCGATGATGTTGTCGATGCGTCCGTGGACGGTGAGGTGATCGTCGATAAGTGAGCCCGCGTCGGAGGTGAGGAACCAGCCGTCCTTGAGATCATCGGAGGGCGCCTGCAACCCGGCTCCGCGGTAGCCGCGCGCGACCATGGGGCCGCCGAGGTGGATGCGACCATCGACGATTTTTACGCGTGCACCGGCGATGGGCACGCCGTCGTAGACGCAGCCGCCGGAGGTTTCCGACGAGCCGTAGGTGGTGACCACGTTGATGCGCAGTTTCTTTGCCGACTCGAGCAGGCGCGGGTTGGTCGCCGCCCCGCCGACCAGCACCGCGGAGAAGGTCCGCAACGCGTCGATGCCCTTGAGCGTCGAGGTCGCCTTGGCCAGCTGCATCGGGGTCAACGCCGTGTAGGTGCGCTCGCCGGTGCTGGCCAGGTCGTGGGCGTGGTGGGCGAACTCAGCGACATCGAAACCGTTCGTGAGGTCCACAAACGCCGGTTCCACACCCGCGACCATGCTGCGCACCAGCACCTGCAGGCCCGCGATGTACGCCGCCGGCATGGCCAGCAGCCACTGGCCTTCGCCGCCCAACGCCTGGTGGGTCGCGTCCGCGCTCGAGATCAGGTTCGCCGGGGTCAGCATCGCGCCCTTCGGCTTGCCCGTGGACCCGGAGGTGGAGACGACGAGGGCGATGTCGTCGTCGATAGGTGCGCCGGGCTCCAACGTGTTGCGCAGCAGGTTCGTGCGCGCCGGGTCGTTCGTCGGCACCGGCAAAAGCGTGCGCTGGCCGGTCAACGCCTCCTCGAGCGCGGGCATGATAGCCAGCGGATTCGCGGGATCGACGGGCAGAAGTTCGAGCAGGTTGGTCACAGCGTACGAGCGTAGCCGGTGGGATTTCGCGCGCCGCGAAGGCCGTGACGTGTAACACCTGTTTGCGAGCCCACCGATAGAACAAGCATGAAGAAGTTCATCGCATCGGCCGTCGCCGCGGCGACCGCCTTCACCGTCACTGTCCCTACGACCCACGCCGCCACGCTCACGCCCACCGAGCAAGGCCAGTGCCGCGTCACCCTCAACGACGCCGAGCGCGGCCCCGCCTGGCAAGCCGAGCGCATCGCGAAAACCCTCACCCACGGCATGTACGCCACCGCCGTCACCGAAGCATTCGAGGCAACTTTCGAGGGGCTCAAGCCGCTTGGCGACGACCACCTCACCCAACCGGCCATCATCGCCGTCCAGGAAATCCGCCTGGCAGGCGAGGAACCCGGCGCCCGCCCCGACTACGACGCCGCCCGCGCCGCCACAAAGGCCAAACTGGCAGAACTGGGCCTGACCTCCACTGACGCCGACTTCTACCTGGACATGAAGCAGGGCTCCCAGATCCCGCTCTCACCAGCAGGCAAGGCGCTGAAGGGCTCGGCTGGCTGGTACATCGGCATCGACGGCTCCGTACCAGAAGTCAACGACCTCGGCCCGGACTACGAGGTCGGCCGCACCGGCGCGAACACCGCCCGCTTCCTCAAACACATGCCCGAATGGCAGCGCAACGCGTTCGCCGCCAACATGTCCAAGACCTACTTCGGTCAAGCCTTCGACTCGCTCGAGTCCCGCTACTACCACCCGCTGAGCAGGGCAAAGAAGTGCGACGACAATCCGCCGCTGCTCTTCAGCATGCAGAACGCGGAACTGCCCGCTGCACCGGAGCTGAAGAACACGCTGCCCGGCAAGCCAGCCGACCCGGATAAGCCGGCGCCGACTCCGGGCACCCCTGCGCCTGACACCCCTACGCCGGAGCAGCCGAAGACCTTCGACGCGAAGCTTGCAGAGATCATCGGCATCATCGCCGCCGTGCTCACCGCACTGGGCGCCCTGTTCGCCCTGCTGAAGACCGCCGGCTTCAACGTGCCGGACTTGCCCCAGATCCCCGGCCTGAACAAGTAGATCTCCTCCTCGGGGAGGAGGTGCGGGGCGGGGGTCGTCGATAGGCTTACGCCCATGCGCTACAAACCGGGTGACCTTGTGCTCGCGGTCGCTGTCGCCATTTTGGCGGCGGTGTACACCGCGAGTGCGTTTACCCAACCCATAGACGCGGCAGGTTGGGGCCAGGCCGTGCTGTCGTGGGGCTTTGTCGCGGTGTGCGTGGTGCTCACGAGCAAACCGATGTTCTCCTCGGTTGCGCTTATCGCGCTGAATGTTGCCTGGTCGACGATGTGGCTGGCCGCGCCGGTCAACCTTGGCTTTTCGCCGTGGGTGTTGGCGGTCCCGGTGTCCACCTTTATCGCCGGACGGTTTACAGGGAAACGCTTCGCGCTAGTTGTTCTCGCTGCCGCGTGCGGGTGGGCGCTGCTGTCACCGTTCATGTGGACGTGGGACGACAACTTTGTGTTGTTCTACCGGCACGGGGTCGATCTCGGGATCACGCTTGCGCTGCACTGGGGCGCGAGTGCGGTGGGGTATCTCCTGGGGGCGAATGTGGCGGCTGAGGATGAGGTGCGTCGTCGAGAAGCACACGCGAAAGAGCAGCGCCTCGCAGCGGCGCGCGAGGAGGAACGCCGCGCCATTGCCCGCGATATTCACGACCTTCTCGGCCACTCGCTGACCCTGATCAAAGCGCAGGCCAATGCTGGTTTGGCGGTGGGGCAGGAGCGGGAGGCGCTGCAGCAGATCAACGAGGCCGCAGGGCAGTCGTTGTCGGAGATTCGCCTGCTTGTGCGGGGTCTGCGTGAGAGCGACCATGCGTTTTCCCCGGCGGCGGGGATCCCTGACCTGCCGTCGTTGGTGCAGCGCTACCGCGACGCCGGCGTGGAAGTATCGCTGGAAGCACCAGCAGTGGATGTCTCCCCGGTGACCTCGCTTGCTACCTATCGCATCGTGGCTGAGGCACTGGCAAACGCGGCGCGCCACCAAGTCGATCCCACTGTGACGGTTCGGGTCGCACCGGGCGAGACCGTGGTGGTAGAAGTCGTTTCTACCGGCCAGATTCGACCCCAACCAGGCACCGGCGTCGGGCTGGAGGGGCTGCGTGAACGCGCGGCGAGTGCCGGTGGCACGCTGAAGACATGGCAGTCAGGGGAGACGTTTACCGTGCGGGCGGAGTTGGCAGCATGATCCGCCTGCTTCTTGCCGACGACCAACCGCTCCTCCTCAGCGCCCTCCGCACCATCTTGGACGCCCAGGACGACATCACCGTCGTCGCCACCGCCGCCGACGGCGCCGAAGCCGTGGAGAAAACCCGCGCCCACCGCATCGACGTGGCGGTGCTGGACATCCGCATGCCGGTGCTCGACGGCATCACCGCCGCCCGCACGATCATGGAGATGGGCCCACGCGTGATCATGCTGACCACCTTCGACGACGACACCTTGATCCATGCAGCTATCGACGCCGGCGTGCACGGCTTTCTCCTCAAAGACGCCGAACCCGACGTCTTGGCCAACGCCGTACGCGCCGTCGCCCGCGGCGAATCGGTCCTGGCCCCCGGAGTCACCGGTCGCGTGATGGAGTGGGTCCGCGACGGGGGAGCCACCTCAGAATCAGCAGCTGCGCTGGAGGGGCTGACGCAACGCGAACGCGACGTGCTCGCGGAGATTGGCCGCGGCGCGACGAACGCAGAAATCGCCGCCACGCTGTTTATTGCAGAGACCACGGTGAAAACGCACGTGTCCAACCTGCTTTCCAAACTTGGCGCGCGCGACAGGGTGGCGCTCGCCTTGATCGCCCAGCGCGCCGGGATCTCCTCCTAGAGGAGGAGGCAGTGTGGTCCCGTCGGCCGATGTGGTCGCCTTGTTCGGCGACGACCATGAATGCCATGACTGATACCCAACTTGCTTGCCGCGGCGTGGTCGTGTCCTTCGGGGACCACCATGTACTTCGCGACGTGTCGTTGACCACCACCCCGGGCCGAGTCCACGCACTGCTCGGCCCCAACGGCGCGGGTAAATCGACGCTGATGTCGGTGCTGCTCGGCCTGATCGAACCCGATGCCGGCGAGGTGACACTGATGGGGCAGCCGTTTGACCGTTCGGCACTGCGCCATGTCGGCGCCTCCATCAACGACCCCGCCTTTTACAGCCACCTCAGCGCCCGCAACAACCTCCGCGTCCACACCACGCTGCTGGGCCTTCCCGACAGCGAAGCCGACCGGGTTCTCGAACTGGTTGGCCTCCAAACCGCGGGCAAGAAGAAAGCCGGCAGTTTCTCCACCGGCATGAAAGGCCGCCTTGCGCTCGCCCAAGCGCTGCTCGGCGAGCCAGAGGTGCTTATTCTCGACGAACCACAAAACGGCCTCGACCCTGAAGGCATTGCCCACCTGCGCGACTACCTCCGCGAATACGCGCGAGCTGGACGCACCGTCCTGGTCAGTTCCCACCAACTCGGCGAAGTACTCCACATGGCCGATGACGCCACCGTGATCGCAGGCGGCGGCGTCCGCTTCGCAGGCGAGCTCGCGGAACTCGGCCCCAACCTAGAAGAGTCGTTCTTCCGGCTCACCTCCGGTGGTGACCGATGAACCTCCTACACGCCGAATGGATCCGTGCGCGCGGCTCCATGCTGTGGTGGCTCGCCGGAGCAGGCCTGCTGGTCGGCGTGCTGCTGACGTTGTTCGCCCTGGCCGGAAACGTCGAAACCGCGACGAACCTGCTCTACCCGCAAGGCCTGTTAGTCACCGGCATGGCTGCTCCCGCCGCCGCACTGTTCGCCGGTTTGGCCGAAACCCGCGAGCGTGACGCCCGCGGCGGCGGCACATTGTGGCGGCCGGTTTCACCCAAGCGCACCCGCGCCGCCCGCATAGTCGTGGTGTGGCTGGCGCTGGCCGCGTTCGTCGCCTTCGACTTTGTCGTGCCGTTTGCCGCCGGCCTCGTATTCAACCTGGACAACACGGCCTCGATCGCACTCGTCGGCCTATTTGTGTGGTTGGGCATGCTCGGCCCCGCGGGCCTCGCCGCCGCTGCCACGCGACGCATCGGGATCCTGCCAACCATCATCCTCGGCTTCGCATTCACCATCGGCCTCGGCTACTTCGCCGAACGCGACTGGTGGTGGGTCAACCCCGGCGCCTGGCCAACCCGGCTAGCGCTGCCGACCATGGGCCTGCACTTCAACCTGCTACCCCTCGACGCCACCGACCCGATGGCGGGGGAATCTCCCATTCCCGCCCTCACCCTCACACTGCTACTCGCAGCAATTGGCTTTGTAGTGGCCGCCCTCGTACCACCGCGCACCCGACCCATACTGCGCCGCCGCCGAGTCCACCACGTCACCGCACCGCTGGCCACTTCTCCGGCGACGCCGCGCCCCGAAACCACCGGATACGTGGCTGCGGTGAAGGGGGTTGCGGTGGCGGCGAGGGTGTCGTCGATAAGCGTCTTGCTCCTGCTCACCGCCCTGGTGCTGCTGTTCTCGCTGGCATACCCGGTGGACGTGCGCGAGGCGCTGTTCGCCTACGCCATCCTGCCGGTTGGGGCCGGCGTGCTGCCCACCCTCGTGTGGCCGAAACTGCGTCCCGCCTGGGCGCTCATGCAGGTCGAACACCCACACGTCCGCGCCGCATTGGCCACTTGGTGCGTTGGAGTCGTCGCCCTCGTGTGCGCGTTCGGAGCGGCCGTGGTTGGCGACGCACGCTTCGGACTCCTCGCGTTCCTCGCAGGCAGCGTATTGGCCCTCACCGCACTTGCCATCACCGTCCGCTTCGGCGTGGCGTGGACGCTGGCCACGACGATCCTGGTCACGATCGTCTCCGCCACGATCGGCGGCGACGTCCTCGCACAGTCCGCACTATGGATCCTCGCCGTTCCCGCATGGCCAATCACCGCCACCGGTGCACGCGTGTGGGTTGCGGCTGCGGTCGGGTTAGCGCTGCTGGCGGTGGTTGTAGTGCTGCTGATGCGGACGCTGCGCGGGATGCGCCCAGTACGACGCTAACCCGCCGGGGTGAGGCGCCCGTTGGCCGTGTAGCGACCATCGGGGGAGTTGTAGAAGGCGTGGGTGTGGTTGTCGTCGATAAGCAAGTGCCACGTGCCGCCGTTATCGCAGGTGCCCTCGGTGATCGTCTCGCGGAAGCCATCCTCGGTTTTCGCGAGGTGGCCCGCGCAGCCAAGGTCCGGGTACGTCACCGCGATGCCGTCGGCGGTCGGCTCGAACCGGACGCGGAACTGCTCACCCTGCAGGTGCTCCACCTTGGACACCTGCCCCATCGTGCCCTCCAACGGACCACGCAGTGTTGCGCTGCCGATCTTGTCCAGCGCCGCCGGGTCCGTCGTCGGGTGCCAGGTGATCCTGGTGACATCGCTGAGCGGATTGCCGACGACCGTCTCCTCCGGGCCCCACACCTTTTCCAGATGCTGACCCCGCAGTTCGAAGTGCGTCACGTTGAGGCGGGGACCGTCCGTTTCGTACTGGTCCAAGCCCGGCTGGGTGCCGTTGGTGAACACTGTCGGGTAGGGCTCGTCCGAGTCGACGAGGTAGTCCTTCGTCCAGGTGACCTCGCCGTTCTGGGCCCGCAGCACGCGCACCGGCGATGGGTTGCCGTTGGCCGCGCCTGCGTCTGGGGCTGCGTCTGGGGCTGCGCTGACGCCTGCGCGGAGCAGCAGTTCGGGTTCGAGATCGCCGTTGATGTCCAAAACGTCGTAGGTGAACGTGCCGTCGAGATCCGCGAGGTCCGCGAAGAAGCGCGCCGGGTCTGCGATCGCTTCCGCGTACAGGTCACGGATCGAAGCGGTCGGTGTCGCTGACGCCGTGGTCGCGTCGGTTGACGTTTCGTTGGCCGGTGCGCTAGTCGGTGCGCTGACCGTCTCGTGAGAAACGACCGTCGTTGTTTCCGGTGCAGGCGTTTGGATTGGTTCGGTCTCCGTGCCGCAGGCAGCCAGCAGGAGAGTGGTGGCGAGGATCGGTACGTGACGTTTCATGGCATCACGCTACCGAAAGCCCAAAAGACGATATCGGGATTTGGCATTCTCGCCGGAGCACGACTTGGGGAAACGGCGTCGGAAAGGTGCTAAAACCCGATATCGTCTTTTGGGCTATCCGACAGATCAAGACAGGATCTGCCAGGCGCTTTGGAAAATCGACATCTGTTGGGAACTGGCGGGCCAACGCATCCGACTAAAAATGCGTCCCTGTATCAACCGAAAGGTGTATGTGTGTCCAGTACTGTCCAACGGCGCAGCGGCCTGCCCGCGCTGACCAGAAGAATCCATTTTTACGCGGGCCTGTTTATCGCCCCGTTCATCTTTGTCGCCGCGCTAAGTGGCGCTCTCTACGCGGTCGCTCCGTCGCTCGAAAACGTCGTCTACAAAGACGTGCTGACCGTTCCCGCCTCCGACACCAACGCCCCGCTGGCCAGCCAAATCAGGGCCGCGCAGGACACACACCCGGACATGGATGTGGCGCAGGTGTGGCCGTCGTCGACACCCGATGAAGCAACGCGCGTTTTGCTTATCGACGAATCCCTCACCGAAACAAACCAACTCCGCAGCATCTTCGTCAACCCCCACACCGGTGACGTCATTGGCGACGAGCCAACCTACTCCGGCCTCGGCGAACTCCCGCTGCGCTACTGGATCTCGTCGCTACACAAGAGCCTCCACCTCGGCGAGGTCGGCGAGCTTTACGCAGAGGTGGCAGCCAGCTGGCTGTGGGTCGTCGCCCTGGGCGGCCTGTACCTGTGGTGGCGGATGGCCCGGAAGCGAGCCCTGGTTGGGTTGGAGAATGCGACGGGGCGTCGTCGTAAAGTGCTGAACTTGCACGGCGTAGCCGGAACCTGGCTGCTCGTGGCCATGCTGGGACTGTCCGCCACAGGCATCACCTGGTCCGTATTCGCCGGCGAAAACGTCGACCGCACAATCACCTGGTTGGGCGGCAAAGCAGAACCGATCGAAACCTCCCTGGTCGCCGACGCGGAAGCCGCCCCAGCCGACGAGCACGCCGACCACCACCCCGCCAGCGCACACGGAGCCGAAGGCCTGACCAAGGACGAGGTGGCCGACCAAGCCGCCACCGTCCTCGAAACCGCCCGCGCCGAAGGCCTCACCGGATCAGTGCGCCTCTTCGTCCCCAAGAACACCGACGAGGCGTGGCAGGCCAGCGAGCGCTGGGTGCCGTGGCGCACCACCTCCGACGCCGTGAGCGTGAACGGCCAAAACGGTGACCTTGTAGACAAGCTCCCATTCTCTGAACTGCCACTGTTCTCAAAACTGACCAGCTGGGGCATCTACCTGCACATGGGCATCATGTTCGGCCTGCCTCTGCAGATCCTGCTCGCTATCTGCGCGCTCGCGATCTGCGCCATGGTCGTGATGGGCTACATCCTCTGGTGGCGACGCCGCCCAACAAAGAACGCCATCGCCGGCGTCCCAGGTCAGGCTGATCTCACCGGCCGCGACTGGGCCATCCTCGCCGTCGTAGCGATCCCGGTCGGCCTGTTTCTGCCGCTACTCGGCCTTACCTTCGCCGCGATACTTGTTGCCGATCGGTTGCTGGCCCGCCGCCGCACGGCATTTACGACGCCCGAAAAAGAACCTGTTCCCCTGGCTGCTGACGAGCGGGTCGGAGTCTCCGGAGACGAGGCTGAGCTTGGTTTAGTTGAGGTTGGCTGAGGCAAGCGTGGCGGCGCGTTCCTGACAGATCACGGCGGAATCTGTCAGTCGCCGGCATCGCGCCTGGTCAGAAATCGCCCCTGACAGATTCTGCAGAATCTGTCAGTGGAAGAGGGGGCCGGCGAAAATAGTTCCCGTGGTTGGGCCGGGATGTGGAACTTTCTTGCCTCCCAAGACAGCCGACCTGGGAGAACGCCGCCGCGGTGGAGCCAAAAACCCGAAATAGTTCCCGAGCGGGGAACTATTTTGGGTGGGGGCCGCAGGGCCGCCGGGCCGCCAGCCCGGCAAAGTACCGCCGTACCCCCAAGAAGCCTAGTAGTAGAAGGGGAAGTCGTCCCAGCGTGGCGGGCGTTTCTCCAAAAACGAGTCGCGGCCTTCGACGGCTTCGTCGGTCATGTAGGCCAGGCGGGTGGCTTCGCCGGCGAAGACTTGTTGGCCCATGAGGCCGTCGTCGACAAGGTTGAAGGCGAATTTGAGCATGCGTTGCGCGGTGGGGGATTTGCCGTTGATTTCGCGGGCGACCTGGATCGCCTCTTCTTCCAATGAAGCATGCGAGGCAACGATGTTGACCGCGCCCATGCGCTGCATCTCCTCGGCTGAGTAGGTGCGGCCGAGGAAGAAGATTTCGCGGGCGAACTTCTGGCCGACCATCTTGGCTAGGTAGGCGGAGCCGTAGCCGGCGTCGAAGGAGCCCACGTCCGCGTCGGTTTGCTTGAACCGGGCTTCCTCGCGTGAGGCGATGGTGAGGTCGCATACGACGTGGAGTGAGTGTCCGCCGCCGGCTGCCCAACCGTTGACCACGGCGATGACCACCTTGGGCATGGTGCGGATCAGGCGCTGGACCTCCAAAATATGAAGACGTCCGCCCTCGGCCTTCACGCGCGCCTCATCGACGGTTTCGGCGGTGTCGCCGCCCGCGTACTGGTAGCCGGAGCGGCCGCGGATGCGTTGGTCGCCGCCGGAGCAGAACGCCCAGCCGCCATCCTTCTGCGAAGGCCCGTTGCCGGTCAGCAGCACCACGCCGACGGATGGGTCGCGCCGGGCGTGATCCAGGGCTTGGTAGAGCTCGTCGACGGTGTGGGGGCGAAACGCGTTGCGCACCTCGGGGCGGTCGAATGCGATGCGCACGGTGCCGTCGGCACGCGTGTCGCCCACGTGGCGGTGGTAGGTGATGTCCGTGAAATCGAAGCCCTCGACCTCGCGCCACTGGCTGGGGTCGAAGGGCTGGGCGGTGGAGTACTGCATGGGGGTAATCGTACTCACGCGTCCGCTTTATACCTCTTTATAACTAGCCCAACCTATAAAGAGGTATAAAGAGGCTATGGTTCAGCGCAGTCCGTACACACCTGGCGTGGTGGCCTCCACCATTTATGGCAGAGACCAAGTTCTTAGGGAGGCGAAGCGCGAGCTTTTCTTTATGGCTCATGATCCTGGGCTGATGGGGCAGGTGAAGGTCTACGGGGGACCCCGCGGCATAGGAAAGACCAGCTTGCTTCGAGCAGTTGAAGCAGAAGCTAAGGCTGAAGGCTTTGAAACCGCCTGGATTACAGCGGGGGACCGGCCACTTTTCAATGCCCTTTTGGACAAAATCGGCGAGATTGCTCGCAGCTGGAAGGATGAGGCTGGAGAAAAGCTGCTCGGGCTGTTGTCGTCGCTGCGGGTTGAAGCGTTTGGTGTTTCGGTTGGAGGATCTCAACCAGTTGAAGGCCCGAGGCCAGATGCGTCGGGATATGGAGACCAAATGCAGCGCGCGCTTGTTGATGCAGCGGAAACGATCCGGGGCAGGGCTAGTGGAATGGTTGTTTGTATTGACGAGATTCAGTCGGCTGATGCAGATGGCCTGCGCTCGCTTGCGTACGCGTGGCAGCAGATGCAGGCAGAAAATGCTGAGCTCCCTCTCGCCATCTTTGCAGCTGGGCTCAGTCATAGTCAGGATGTGATTACCGATGCTGTGAGTTTTGCAGAGCGCTTTAGTTATGTGCATCTTGAATCTCTGGACCGAGAACACGCTGAGGAAGCATTAGTACAACCGGCGAAGAAGAAGGGCGTGAATTGGTCTCCGGCCACGCTCCAGGAAGCTGTCCGTTTAGCAGGCGGCTACCCGTATTTCATTCAGGTTGTAGGCGATCTGGTGTGGCAAGCGGCCGATTTTCCGGATCCTGGCACTTTTATTGGCCTAGCAAACCTCAAACATGTAGCGGATCGATTCCAAGAAACTCAGTTGACCATGTTCCGCTCCCGGTGGCACAAAGCTACCGACGTGGAGAGGGAATTCATTAGCGCAATGGCTGAGGATCTAGAGCCACAGGTGAAGCGAGGCGATATCGCCGAGAGAATGGGCCGACCTACAACCGGAATCAGCATGGTCCGTAGATCTTTGCTTGACAAGGGATTAATCGAGGAAAGTGGTTTCGGCTACTTGAGGTTCACTGTTCCGGGGTTCGCCGAATTCGTGAGAAACGAGCGGGGTGGGCAGGAGCGTGAGGCTCGTGGCTGACGTTTTATACCTCTTTATAACTCCCCCAACCTATAAAGAGGTATAAAGCGCCCATGACCCCATCCGTTGACGAGATCCTCGAGCGCGCCCACGTTGTCGCGCTGCCCATGGCTGTGAAGTTCCGCGGCATCACCACGCGTGAGTCCTTGCTTATCGACGGCCCCGCCGGCTGGGGCGAATTCTCCCCATTCATCGAATATGCACCCGAGGAGTCTGCCGCCTGGCTGCGCGCCGGGCTGGAGGCGGCGTTCACCGGCCTGCCGGAGGCCCACGGCACTGTGGAGGTCAACGGCACGATTCCCGCGGTCGAGGACGTCGAGCCTGTGCTCGCGCGCTACCCGGGGGTTAACACGTTCAAGATCAAGGTCGCTGAGCCTTCGCAGTCGCTTGACGACGACATCCGGCGCGTCACCGCCGTCCGTCGCCTCCGCCCCGACGCGCGTTTGCGTGTCGACGCCAACCGTGGCTGGACCGTCGACCAAGCCGTCGAAGCAGCGGAGAAGCTCGGCGAATTGGAGTACATCGAGCAGCCGTGCGCCACGGTGGAGGAACTTGCGGAGGTGCGCCGTCGCGTCAGCACCCCGATTGCTGCGGACGAATCCATTAGGCGCGCCGCCGACCCGTACCGCGTGGCTGAACTGAACGCGGCGGACGTGGCGGTGTGCAAGGCGGCTCCGCTTGGGGGAGTGGCCAACCTGGTCACCATCGCGCGCGACCTGCACCTCGATGTCACTGTCGCTAGCGCTTTGGATACTGCCGTCGGCATGGATGCGGGGTTGATCGCGGCGAAGCTCACCGGTTCGCGTGCGGCGGGGCTGGCAACCCAGCGCCTGTTCGTGGAGGACGTTGCGGAGCCCCGCGCCATGGAAAACGGCGAACTTGCTATCACCCGCACTACCCCCGATCCGGAACGCCTCCACGGGCTTCGCGCCCCAGGTGAGCGCAGGGACTGGTGGTTTGACCGTGTCCGTGCGTGTATGGCTGTGTTGGAGCGGGATCCCTCTTTCCGGGTGTAATTGTCCGATTTCTTGTTGCATTCGCGTGTGGGATCCGGGGGCAGTCGGCTAATCTTTCGCCCATGTCGACTCCCGTGATGCACGAATCTGCCTCGCTTTCAGAAGGCGACCTGGCAAAAGCGCCCGACCCTGGCGAGTGGCGCCGCCAACTTATCGGCCTGATCACCGGTGTGGTGCTGGCTGTTTTGGTGTATTTCTTGTTCCCTGCCAACGCTGCTGAGACGGTGTTGCAGTCCTCCGGTGCGAAGGAGGGGGTGGAGTACTCCGCGGACACGATGCGCATCGTCGCTGCGACCACTGTGTTGATGGGTGCGTGGTGGATGACGGAGGCCATCCCGCTGGCCGCCACCGCCTTGGTGCCTATTGCGGTGTTCCCGATCGCAGGTGTGGCCCCGTTTAAGGAAGTGTCCTCCCCGTACGCTTCGGCGACGATCTTCCTGTTTATGGGTGGCTTCCTCATGGCGCTGGGTCTGCAGCGTTGGAACCTGCACCGCCGTCTGGCCCTGATGGTGGTCAAGATTGTGGGTACTTCGCCGAAGCGCATCATTTTGGGCTTCATGCTGGCCACCGGCTTTATGTCCATGTGGGTGTCTAACACTGCTACCGCTGTGGTCATGCTGCCGATTGGTACGTCGGTGCTCATGCTGACCGCGGACACGGTTGGTGGCATGAAGAACCAGAAGAAGTTCGCTACCGCGCTCATGCTTGCTATCGCGTACTCGGCTTCCATTGGCTCCCTGGCAACGCTGATCGGTACTCCGCCGAACGCGCTGCTGAAGGGCTACATGGAGGAGGCCCACGGCATCGTTATCGGTTTCGGTCAGTGGATGCTGGTCGGCCTGCCGGTCGCGGTTGTGTTCACCTTCATTGCCTGGTGGCTGCTGATCACGGTGTTCAAGCCGGAGGTAGACACCATCCCGGGCGGCAAGGAGCTGATCGACGATGAGATTAAGAAGCTCGGTGCCTGGACCTTCCCGCAGGTTGCTGTGGGTGTGATCTTCCTTGTCGCCGCGCTCGCCTGGATTTTCATCCCGCTGGGCCGCAATCACTTTGGTTGGGATTTCCCGTACGACGACGCGATCGTCGGCATCATTGCCGGCATGCTCATGTTCATCATCCCGGGTACCTCTGACGGCAAGCGTCTGTTGGATTGGAAGACGGCGAATGAGATGCCGTGGGATGTGCTGATGCTCTTCGGCGGCGGCCTGTCTCTGTCGGCGATGTTCACTGCAACCGGTCTGTCGCTGTGGATCGGTGAGAAGGCGAAGGGCCTGGCGAGCCTGCCGATGTTCCTGCTCATCTTCGCCATCGCTGCGCTGGTGCTGCTGCTGACGGAGCTGACCTCCAACACTGCAACGGCTGCGACCTTCCTGCCGATCATGGGTGGTGTGGCCGTCGGCATTGGTCTGACCGAGGCGACCGAGATGAACGTTTTGCTGCTGGCTATCCCGGTTGCGTTGTCTGCAACCTGTGCGTTCATGCTGCCGGTGGCAACTCCGCCGAATGCGATTGCGTACTCGTCCGGCTACGTCACCATGGGCGAGATGATCAAGGGTGGTGTGTGGCTCAACGCGATTGCGCTGGTGCTCATCTCCCTGGCTACCTACTTCATCGCTGTTCCGGTGTTTGGGCTGGTGCTCTAGGAGCATTCTGCTTATCGACGACGCGCCC
>NZ_KV787068.1:0-21598 GCF_001806995.1 Corynebacterium sp. HMSC11D10 | reverse complement strand
GCATTCTGCTTATCGACGACGCGCCCCGGCAGTTCTCCTGCCGGGGCGCGCTAGTCTATTTGCCATGGATAACGAGACGAGACAGTACGGCCGTCCAGGCGACGAGCCGCAGCGCCCGCGCCCGAGGCAGTACTTCCCGGACCATTCCGAACAACAGGCCCAGTACGACGATCAGTACTACCAGCCGCAATACCAGCAGTACGAGCCCCCGTACGAGCCCCCGTATCAGGAGCCGTACCAGCCGGAGCCGCAGAAGGGCTCGAGTGCCGCGTCGATTGCGCTGGGTGTGTTCGCAGCGTTGGCGTTCATTGCAGCTGTGGTGCTGTTTTTCCTGTGGCAAGGGGCGGCAGCGGAAGCCAAAAAGCAGCCGTTGACGGAGACGGTCACCCAGACGACCACCGCGACGGAGACCACGACTACGACGACGACGAAGTTCCCGTCGATCTTCCGCGACCGCGAGGAAGCAACCTCGATGTTGCCGCCGGAGCCGCTGCCGGATGATGTTGAGATCCCGCGCGATGTTCGGGACAGTGCCCGCGATATTCTCGACCAGATCCGCGACGGCGCGGACCAGTTTCTCCAGGAGCAGTAGGTAGATGGCAACGGCTATGGAATTGGCTACGGCGGTGGCGGGGGTCGTCGCAAAGCATTGCACTGATGTGGTGATGAGCCCGGGTTCGCGCAACTCGCCGCTGGCGTACGCGCTGCTCGCGCGTCGCGACATCACGGTGCATATGCGTATCGACGAACGCTCCGCCGCCTTCACCGCCCTCGGCCTCGCACGCGTGCAGCGCCGACACGTTGGCGTGGTGATGACCTCGGGCACGGCGGTGGCGAACGCGTACCCGGCGATGATCGAGGCGCATATGTCGCACACGCCGCTTGCCGTGATCAGCGCCGACCGCCCGGAGCGCCTCGTGGGCACCGGTGCCAGCCAGACCATTTGGCAGCAGGGCATCTTCGGCCGCTACGCCGAGACCCAACAGGTGGCGGACGAGGCGGCGGCGGAAGCGATCTCGTTCGACGCCGGCCAAGTACACATCAACGTTGCGCTGGACACCCCGCTCGTGCCGGACGCGCTGCTAGAGCCGGTTGGCGAGCCGCGCCGGGTCGGCCCGGGCGTCCTCGCACGCGGTGCGCTCGCAGGCTCGCGCACCGGGTTCGTCGACCATGGAGTCGTGGACATCGACCTCACCCGCGACACCCTGGTCATCGCTGGCGACGAGGCCTGGGAAGTACCTGGCCTGGAGCACGTGCCCACCATCGCCGAGCCGACCGCGCCGACCCCGTTCCACCAGGTCCACCCGTTGGCTGCGCGGTTCTTCGCGCAGTCGGAGGTGGCCATCTCCCACGACGGGGGTGACTTCGCCGCGTCCACCAAGCCGGAACAGGTCGTTGTGGTGGGGCACCCGACGCTGCACCGCGACGTCATGGCGCTGCTGGCGGATCCGGACATCACAGTCATTGGCCTGTCGCGCACGGACACGTTTACCGGCCAGCCGGATCTGCGCGGCTCGCGCGTCAACGCCACGGGCCAGCCGACGGATACCTGGATCAAGATCTGTGAGGCAGCCGGCGAGGTCGGCGCCGACACCGTGCGCCAAGCCCTCGCCGAGGAGCAGTTCGGCTTCACCGGCCTGCACGTCGCCGCCGCCGTGTGCGACACCCTCGCGGTGGGCGACACGATGGTGCTCGGCGCGTCGAACCCGGTGCGCGATGCCTCCTTTGTCGGCATGCCGTTCGACGGCGTGGATACCTACGCCGCCCGCGGTGCCGCGGGTATCGATGGCACCGTCTCCCAAGCTGTCGGCGTTGCCCTTGCCACCCAGGCGCTTCGTGCGGACGAGATCCGCGCACCCCGCACCGTCGCGCTCGTGGGGGACTTGACGTTCCTGCACGACATCAACGGCCTGCTCATCGGACCCGACGAGCCGCGCCCCGGCAACCTGACCATCGTGGTGGCCAACGACGACGGCGGAGGCATCTTCGAAACCCTCGAGCCCGCCGCTGAGCCGGTGCGCGACGTGTTTGAGCGGGCGTTTGGGACGCCGCATGGGGTGGTCGTCGAGAAGCAAGCGCTCGCGTATGGGGCGAACTACCGCCGCGCCGAATCGCTTGCGGAACTGCACCAAGTGCTGCTTGAACTCGAGGCCCAGCCCGACGGCATCACAATTGTGGAGGCCGTGACCACCCGCGAAACCCGCCGCGCGCTCGCGCAGCGACTGGCCAAGTAATGCGCTGGCGCAGACGCGCACACCAAGCCGTCATGGCGCTCTACGGATGCGCCGTGCTCGGCTGCGTTGCCATGGTCGCAGGGCCCGCGCTTCACGACGCCCAAATCCACGCCAACCCCGGCCGCGGCGTCGCCACCGTCACCGACCAAACCCGGCTGCGCACCTACGTGGAGTACGAAACCGAAGACGGCCGGCTCGTCTCACCGCGCGACGGGGTGCTCTATCCCACCGGGCTCGGCCCCGGCCAGCAGGTGTGGGTGACCTACGCCAAGAACAACACCGAGCTGGTCAAGGTGGAAGGCCGCGGGTGGGCGCTCTCGCTCATCCCCGCGCTGTCGGTGCTGGCCGTGGCGACGATTATCGCCGCTCTGGCCTGGCTCGCCGTAGGAAAAATTCACGTCCGGTTCAGCCGGAATTCGACCGAAGTTTCACGTCAACTGGGAGAGTAAACAGCATGCGAGTGGGAATCGTCGCCGAGTCCTTTCTACCCAACGTCAACGGAGTGACCAACTCCGTCCTTCGCGTCCTTGAGCACCTCAAACGGGAGGGCCACGACGCGATCGTGATCGCGCCTGGCGCCCGCGAGTTCCAGGACGAAGTTCCTGACTACCTTGGCTTTGAGATCGTGCGGGTGCCCACCGTTATGGTGCCGTTGATCGATTCGCTGCCCATCGGCGTTCCCACCACCACCGTCACGGCAGCACTGTCGCAGTTCAAGCCGGACATCATCCACCTGGCCAGCCCGTTCGTGCTTGGCGGAGCGGGGGCGTTCGCGGCCCGCCAACTCGGTGTGCCCGCGGTCGCGCTCTACCAGACGGACGTGGCTGGCTTTGCCACGAAGTACCAACTGTCCACCCTGGCTACCATGGCGTGGGACTGGACCCGCACCGTGCACAACATGTGCGAGATGACGCTCGCGCCGTCGTCGGAAACGATCAAGGCGCTGGAGGAGCACAACATCAAAAATATCCGCCATTGGGGCCGTGGCGTGGATGCGGAACTGTTCCACCCGTCGAAGCGCTCCGACATCCTGCGCCGTTCGTGGGACCCGACCGGTACGAAGAAGATCGTCGGGTTCGTCGGCCGCCTCGCCGCGGAGAAGTCCGTTGACCGCCTCGCCCCGCTGGTTACGGACCCGTCCATCCAGTTGGTCATCGTCGGCGGCGGCCCGGAGCGCGAGGCGCTTGAAGAGGTTTTGCCCAACGCCGTGTTCACCGGCCCGCTTTCTGGCGAGGAGCTCGCCCGCGCGTATGCATCGCTCGACCTGTTCGTGCATACCGGCGAGTTTGAAACCTTCTGCCAGGCCATCCAGGAAGCTCAAGCCTCGGGCGTGCCCACGATCGGCCCCCGCGCTGGCGGCCCCGTTGACCTCATCGAGCACGGCGTCAACGGTTTGCTGCTCGACGTGGCCACCTTCACCGAGGAGCTCCCCGACGCAGCGCGTTGGCTTCTCGACGACACCCGCCACCCCGAACTCACCACCACCGCCAGGGCGTCCGTGGCCGACAAGACTTGGGAGGCGCTTGGGCAGCAACTCCTTGGCTACTACACCGAGGTGCTCGACTCCTACGAGCGCAAGGTGATCCACCTGTTCGGCCGCGATGTTGCACTGCCGCGCTGGGTGCCGGTGAAGCGCAAAGTAGACTGACGGGCATGTCTGTCGGCGACCTGTCTACCAGCACTCAGAACTACCTCAAAGGCATTTGGGCCCTTTCGGAGTGGTCGGATGCGCCGGTGACGTCGTCGTCAGTGGCAAAGCACCTTGGGCTGCGGAAATCCACGGTGTCGGACGGGGTGCGCAAACTTGGCGAGCAGGGGCTTGTCACACACAAGCCTTACGGCACGATCGAACTGACCGAACTCGGCCACACGTATGCGGTGGCGATGATCCGCCGCCACCGTCTCATTGAAACGTTTCTGGTGGAAGCCCTCGGCTACACCTGGGACCAAGTGCACGACGAGGCGGAAAATCTCGAGCACTCCGTGAGCGACTTCATGGTCGAGCGCATCGACGCATTTCTTAACTACCCCACCCGCGACCCCCACGGTGACCCCATCCCCTCAGCCAGCGGGCGTGTCGACACCCCCGAAGCCGTCCCGCTGACCGGCGTGCAGCCGGGCCAGACGGCCACGATTGAACGCATTGCCGACGACGACCCGAAACTGCTGCAATTCCTGGACAGTCACGGGCTCGTCGTCGGCGCAACCCTCGAGGTGGGAGAGGGTGCCCCTTACTCCGGCGCGGTGGCGGTGCGGCTTGCCGGCGCGGCGGAGGCGGTGCCGCTCGGCGAGGAAGCCACAGATTCCGTCTTCGTGCGCGTAGATGCGTAACGACGACCGCGCAGCACCCCATGCGGGCCGAACAGATATACCACGGCAAACACCACACCCTGGGCGAGCACAATCATGCCGCCAGAGGCTGTGTCTAGGTAGTAGGAGCAGTACAACCCCACGATTGCACACGCCGCCGACATGGTCGGGGCGATGATCAGCATCGTGCCGAACTTGTTGGTGAGCAGGTAGGCGGTCGCACCCGGGATGATCAGCATCGCCACCACCAGGATCACACCCACAGCCTGTAGCGCCACAACGGACGTCAGTGCCAGGAGCGCCAGCAGTGCCGCACCGAGCAGACGCGGATTCAACCCAATCGCGTGTGCATGGGTGGGATCGAACGCGTAGAGGGTGAAGTCGCGCCGCTTGAGCACCAGCACGCTCAACACGATCGCTCCCAGGATGGCCACCTGCAGCAGGTCCCCACGGGACACACCAAGCAGATTGCCGAAGATGATGTGGTTCAGATCCGTGTGCGAAGGGGTTACCGAAATGAGCACGAGCCCCAGCGCGAACATGGTGGTGAACACAATGCCAATGGCCGCATCCTCCTTCACCCGGGACGTATCGCGCACCAGCCCGATCAGTGCCACCGCAAGGAACCCGAACACCACCGCGCCGACGGCAAACGGCACGCCCAGAATGTAGGCCAGCACCACGCCGGGCAGGACAGCGTGGCTTACCGCATCGCCCATCAGCGACCAGCCAACCAACACCAGCCAGCACGACAACAGCGCGCAGACAATCGACGCCACCAGCGAGGTCGCAAGCGCACGCATCATGAACTCGTACCCAAACGGCTCCGTAAGCAGCGCAATCATGCTGACACCCCCATACCGAAGCCCTGTACCAAATTGTCCGGCTCTAACACCACTTCAGTCGGGGCGTGCATCAACACCCGGCGGTTCAACAGCACCGTCTCCGGCGCGAGTTGCGGCAGGGCGACCAGATCGTGCGTCACCACAAAAATGGTGGTGCCTTCAGCGGCGAGGTCGCGCAACAGCTCAGTGATGGTGGCCTCGGAATGTTTGTCCACGCCGGCGAAGGGTTCGTCGAGAAGCATGATGCTCGCACCCTGAGCGATACCGCGGGCGATGAAGGCACGCTTCTTCTGGCCACCCGAAAGCTGACCGATCTGGCGGTCTGCGAACGACTCAAGGTGGGTGCGCTCTAACGCGCGATCCACAGCCGCAATGTCCTCCGCACGCGCGTGGCGGGTAAAGCCCATGTGGCCGTAGCGGCCCATCATGACCACATCACGCACTGTGACCGGGAACTGCCAGTCCACGTCCTCGCTCTGCGGGACGTAGCCCAGCACCTGCGTCTTGCGGGCGCG
Organism: Corynebacterium sp. HMSC11D10; assembly: GCF_001806995.1. Lineage (NCBI taxonomy): Bacteria > Bacillati > Actinomycetota > Actinomycetes > Mycobacteriales > Corynebacteriaceae > Corynebacterium > Corynebacterium sp. HMSC11D10. The sequence continues at coordinate 15,694 of NZ_KV787068.1, read as the reverse complement.
CATGGGGTCGATGCCGTTGATACGAACCGTGCCGCGATCCGGCTTGACCAACCCCATGATCGCCTTGAGTAGCGTGGATTTGCCCGCGCCGTTCATCCCGATCAGCCCACAGATACGGCCTGGTTGGACGCTCAAAGTTGCGCCGTCGAGCGCGACGACGTCGCCGTAGCGCACCGCAACATCCTCAACCGCGATTGCGGGGATCACTGCTTGCCCCCGTTCAAACCGTCGATGATCACCTTCGTGTCGTGGCGAATCAGATCCAGGTAGGTCGGCACCGGACCGTTTTCCTCAGAAAGCGAATCGACGTAGAGGGTGCCGCCGTACTCCGCGCCGGTGGCCTTCACGACCTGCATCATCGGGGCGTTAGAGACCGTGGATTCGCAGAACACCGCTGGGACGTTGTTTTCCTTCACAAACTCGATCGCGCCGGCGATCTGCTGCGGGGTGGCTTCCTGCTCAGCATTGACTGGCCAGATGTAGCGCTCAGTTAGCTTCGCGTCGCGGGCCAGGTAGGAGAACGCGCCCTCACAGGTCACCAAGGCACGCTGCTTGTCGGGGACGGCGGCGAGCTTGGTCTCCAGCTCGTCTTGCACAGCCTGCAGTTCGTTTTTGTATTTCTCCCCGTTGGCCTTGAAGTCTGCGGCGTGTTCCGGGTCGAGTTCGCTGAACGCGTCAACGATGTTGTCCACGTACTTCTGCACGTTCACCGGGCTCATCCACGCGTGCGGATTGGGCTTGCCGGCGTAGGCGTCCTCGGCGATGTCGATCGGCTCGACACCCTCGCTGACCACGGCGTGCGGCACATCCAGGTCGGCGACGAACTGGGCGAACCAGTTCTCCAGGTTCATGCCGTTATCCAAAATCAGGTCCGCGTCGGCGGCACGAGAAATGTCGCCGGGGGTGGGCTCGTAGCCGTGGATCTCCGCACCAGGCTTGGTGATGGATTCCACCTTGAGGTGATCGCCCGCAACGTTCGCGGCGATGTCCTGGATCACGGTGAACGTTGTGAGCACGACAGGGGTGTCTTTGCCGCCTGCTGCATCAGTGCTTTCTTCAGAGCAGCTCGCCAGGCCGAGGGAGAGAGCAGCCGTAGCGACGAGCGCAAGCACTTTGGTTTTCATCATGTCGTTCCTTTGCGTTGGGAGCGTGGAGGGGAGCAGGCAATCTGTGTGCCCACGCTGGCGAATAATAAAGTTCGGTATGTCGAACTGGCAAGTGGCGTAAGGGCGTACAGCCTACTTTTGTGGGTGGCGAAGTAGACCGAAGTAGACTGACCAACCATGGCCAAGGCGGATCTGGAGAAAAAGCCCTTCGACGTTGCCGGAATGTTCGACGACGTGGGCAAGAACTACGACAAGACGAACACCGTGTTGTCGTTCGGGCTGGACAAATACTGGCGACGACGCACCCGCGAACGCCTCGAACTCAAACCAGGGGAGAAGGTGCTCGACCTCGCCGCAGGCACCGCCGTGTCCACCGTCGAGCTCGGTAAATCCGGCGCGTGGGTCGTGGCGTGCGACTTCTCCCAGGGCATGCTGGCCGCCGGCAAGGACCGTAAGGTGCCCAAGGTGGTCGGCGACGCGATGTACCTTCCGTTTGCCGACAACACCTTCGACGCGGTGACCATCTCCTACGGGCTGCGCAACGTCCATGATTTCGAGGCCGGCTTGCGCGAAATGGCGCGTGTGACCAAGCCCGGCGGGCGCCTTGTGGTCAACGAGTTCTCCACCCCCGTCATCCCAGGATTCCGCACCGTGTACAAGGAATACCTGCCACGTGCTGTGCCGGCGCTGGCCAAGGTATTTTCCTCCAACGCGGAGGCCTACGAGTACCTTGCGGAATCCATCCGCGCATGGCCCAACCAGGAGGAGCTTGCCGCGGCGATCAACGCCAACGGTTGGGAAGACGCCGGCTGGCAAGATCTCACCGCCGGTATTGTGGCGCTCCACAGCGCCGTGAAGCCGCTCGACTAAGCCGCGCTAAGCGACGTCCCAGAGCGGGGCGTTCTTCGGCACCACGCGACCTGCCGCGCGCCACACGCGTGCGACCAGGTCGCGGTCGTCTTCCTGCACCAGGTTGCCCATCAGGCGCGCCGCTGCAGGCATGAGGTAGCGGCCGCCCAGACCGCGCAGCGCCACCGGGCCAGCCAGCGGTAGGAACTGCGGGTAGGTCAGGAGACGGGCGAGGGTGCGAGCCAGCGTAAACGCGTCACCGTAGTGGCTGCGCAACAGCGCCGGCCAGGCAAGCGTGAGGTCGCCGCCCGCGTTGATTAACTCGACCGCCAACACCGCAGTTTCCAGCCCGTAGTCGATGCCTTCGCCGTTGAGCGGGTTCACGCACGCTGCAGCGTCGCCGATGAGGACCCAGTTCGGGCCCGCAACGTTGGACACCGCACCACCCATCGGCAACAGTGCGGAGGTCACCGCCTGCTCCGGGCCGAGGTTCCACGCCTCGCGCTGCTGTGCGGCATAGTCGGCGAGCAACTTCTTCGTGTTCACCTTCGCCGGGCGCGCATCGGTGGATAAGGCTCCGCAGCCGAGGTTCACGGTGCCGTTGCCAAGCGGGAAGATCCAGCCGTAACCAGGCTGAATCACGCCATCCGCGTCGCGCAGCTCTACGTGCGAATGCATCCACGGCTCGTCCGAAAACGGCGATTCGCAATACGAGCGTGCCGCAATCCCGAATACCTCCCCTTTGTGCCACTCGCGTCCCAGTTTCTTGCCAAAGGGGGAGCGCACGCCGTCGGCAACCACGACCCACTTCGCGCGTACCGAGCCCTGATCCGTCTTCACAGCACTGATCGCGCCGCCGGAAAACTCCACACCCGTCGCGGCGCAGTTCTGGCGGATGGTGGCGCCGGCGGTGCGGGCTTCGTCGACAAGCATTGCGTCAAACACCGTCCGAGGAGCTGCAGAGCCTTCACCGCGCGGCCAGGGCGCCTCGACGTCGCCGCCGTAGCCGTGCAACTTCAACCCCTTGTTGCGATACGCGGGTACCTCCAGATTGAGTGCCTCGAGCGTCTCCACCGCACGCGGGGTCAACCCATCGCCGCAAGTTTTGTCGCGGCCGGGACCCTGGGCGTCGAGAAGCAAAGTCTGCAAACCCGCACGCTGCGCCGCAATCGCCGCCGCCGAACCAGCCGGTCCAGCACCCACAACCACAAGGTCGAAATACTCAGTCACGCAACTGATTGTGCCAGCGCCACCCGCTGCTACAGAACCAAGGGCATGTGGGCTACGGTAGGTGCGTTATCCATGTGCCCCTCCAACCTGCAAGGACGTTATCGATGACGTACGGCACCACCCCGTCACCCCGCCACGGATTCAAGATTGACCTTGGCGACGACGCACTCAACACCCGGCTCAACACCGGGCTAGAAGCGGTGGAGGACCTCCTCATGGCCGAACTTTCACGCGGCGAAAAGTTCCTCACCGACAAAGTCACCCACCTCGCCGCAGCCGGCGGCAAACGCTTCCGCCCCATGATGGCGCTGCTGTGCGCCGAGTTTGGCCCCAACCCGCGCGCCCAAAACGTAATCAACGGCGCCACCGTCACCGAAATGGTGCACCTGGCCACGCTGTATCACGACGACGTCATGGACGAAGCTGAACGCCGCCGCGGCGTTGAGTCCGCCAACGCGCGCTGGAGCAACACCGTCGCCATCCTTGCAGGCGACATCCTGTTTGCCCACGCCTCACGCCTGATGAGCCGAATGGACCTGGCCACCGTCGAGCACTTCGCCGACACCTTCGAGGAACTGGTCACCGGCCAGATGCGCGAAACCGTCGGCGCACAAGGCACCAACCCGGTTGAGCACTACCTGAAGGTCATCGACGAGAAAACCGGCGTGCTCATCGCGTCCGCCGCCTACCTGGGCGCGCGGCACTCCGGCGCGTCCGACGAGGTGGTCCAGCGTTGCGCGCGCATCGGCGACGCCGTGGGCATGGTGTTCCAGATCGTCGACGACATCATTGACATTTTCTCCGACCCCGAACAATCCGGAAAGACCCCAGGCACCGACCTGCGCGAAGGCGTATTCACCCTGCCAGTGCTCTACGCGCTCGAAGAGGACTCCGAGGCCGGCGAAGCCCTTCGAGGGCTCCTCACGGGCCCGCTTACCGACGACGCCGACGTCACCCGCGCCCTCGACCTCCTGGGCCGGACACGCGGCCGTGAGCGCGCCTTGGAAACCGCCCGCGGATACTTGGACATCGTCGAACGCGAACTCGACGCGCTGCCCGACATTCCAGCCCGCGAAGCGCTGCGCACCATGACCCGACTTACCGTCGAACGCGTAGGATAACCAGGCGATTTGCCTACATTACGGTGGCGTGATGTAAGGTAATCCCCGCACTTCAAACGTGCACGCCAGGTTGCCCGAGCGGCCAAAGGGAGCGGACTGTAAATCCGCCGGCATTCGCCTTCAGAAGTTCGAATCTTCTACCTGGCCCAGGCCCCCCCCGCCGATCCCCATCACGGATCGGCGGGGTTTTTCGCTGTGCGGTGCTGTGGTTCTGCGGCTGCAGGACGGTAGGGAGTGATGGCCTATGGCGTAGGTTATGGAGCGGTTTATGTCGTCGATAAGCATGTGTAAAAACATGGGCTGTACTGGCGATTTGTGTTTATAAACGATATCGGGTTAATCTTCTCAAGGCTTCAACGGAGCGGGTCGCAAGATCCACAACAAAGAGGCTGTGCCCCCTTAGCTCAGTCGGCAGAGCGTTTCCATGGTAAGGAAAAGGTCGACAGTTCGATTCTGTCAGGGGGCTCTGTTGTTTGCTGGGGTCCTTGCACTTCGTGCGAGCGTCAGTGAACACATGGCGGTGTAGCTCAGTGGTAGAGCAAGCGACTCATAATCGCTGTGTCGAGAGTTCAATTCTCTCCATCGCTACTCACCTCAAACGGACGCCACAAGCGCCCGTGGTAGGGTTAGGCGCACCGAATAAGGTGCCCTAGGGGCGTGGCGCAATTGGTAGCGCAACGGTCTCCAAAACCGTAGGTTGCAGGTTCGAGTCCTGTCGCCCCTGCCAAAACAACCTGGAGGAGTTTTCGTGACTAACCCCAACGGTCAGAATGCCGCACAGCCAACCGGCAAGCGCCAACTGCGAGGGGTCTCGCCCGTGTCCTCCGACGGGTACGAAGCAAAGCGTACCCCCGTCAATGCCGACGAGGCCGAGGAAAAGACCACCAGCATCGCAACCTTCCCGGGCGAAGTCGTCTCCGAGATGAGCAAGGTCATCTGGCCGACCGGCAAGCAGATGCTGAACTACACGCTGATCACATTCGCGTTCCTCATTGTGCTCACCATCCTTGTCTGGGGTACCGACACCCTGGCTTCCATGGGGATTCGTTGGATTCTCATCCGATAAGTACAATTTCACGCGTAACGTTTCCCGCCTCCTCGAACACCGAGGGAAGGCGGGATACTTTTTGCCCCGGTAACCTTGGGGCACACCCGCGAACATACGAGGAGAACAACCATGACTGAGGTAAACGAGGACGTCAACGGCGCGATCGAAAACAACGAGCAGGAAATGATCGACGAAGGCGCGCCCGTCGACCCCTCCACCGACCCGGTCATCCACGGCGACTCCGACCCGGCCGGCACCAACGAGCAGGATGACAACGCCGAGGCGACCGAGGGCGCGGAAGCCACCGAGGCGACCGAGGGCGCGGAAGCGCCGGAGGCAGAGGGCGCTGAGGCCGCGGAGGGCGTTGAGGCCCAGGACGCTGAGGCTACGTCCGACTTCGACGCTGAATACCGCAAGCGCCTGCGCGAGTACACCCGCGAACTGAAGAAGCAGCCGGGTGAGTGGTACATCATCCAGTCCTACTCCGGCTACGAAAACAAGGTGAAGACCAACCTGGAGATGCGTAGCCAGACCCTCGAGGTCGAAGACTCCATCTACGAGGTCGTCGTGCCTGTCGAGCAGGCGCTGGAGAAGAACAAGGACGGCAAGAACAAGCTGGTCAAGCGCAAGCTCCTGCCGGGCTACGTCCTCGTGCGCATGGACATGAACGACGCCGCATGGTCCGTGGTGCGTGAAACCCCGGGCGTGACCTCGTTCGTCGGTAATGAGGGCAATGCCACCCCGGTGAAGCACCGCGACGTCGCCAAGTTCCTGCTGCCGAAGTCCGCCGCGGCCGGCGCGAAGCCGCAGGTCGACGCCGAAGGCGACACCGTTGTGCCGTCGGCGGAGGAGGCGCCGAACAAGGTCACCCACGACTACAAGGTCGGCGAGGCCGTCACCATCCTCTCCGGTGCACTGGCGTCCGTGTCCGCTACCATCAACGCCATCGACCCGGAGACCGGCAAGATCGAGGCGCTCGTGTCCATCTTCGGCCGCGAGACCCCAGTCGAGCTGACCGCCGATCAGATCGAGCGCATCATGTAAGCGCATTTTGCTTATCGACGACGCCCTGGCGTAACCTATCTCGTCGCGTGTGTTTTGCGCACACGCGACGTTTTCGTTTTCTCATCCCCGGTGGCTGGGAAAAACCCGGCATCCGGAAGCCTTACCGCTGTTCATCGCGGTGGCGAGGCTGTAACTAGGAGGTAATTGCGATGGCTAAGAAGAAGGTCACTGGCCTGATCAAGCTTCAGATCGAAGCTGGTATGGCAAACCCGGCCCCGCCGGTCGGTCCGGCACTTGGTGCACACGGTGTCAACATCGTTGAGTTCACCAAGGCATACAACGCTGCGACCGAATCCATGCGCGGCAACATTGTCCCGGTGGAGATCACGGTCTACGAAGACCGCTCCTTCGACTTCATCCTGAAGTCCCCGCCGGCTGCATCCCTGCTGCTGAAGGCTGCAGGCCTGCAGAAGGGCTCCGGCGTTCCGCACACTGACAAGGTTGGCAAGGTCACCTGGGAGCAGTGCAAGGAAATCGCCGAGACCAAGAAGAACGACCTCAACGCCCGCGACATCGAGGCTGGCGCCGCGATCATCGCTGGTACCGCACGTTCGATGGGTATTGACGTCGAGAAGTAAAGCGCACCTCGTCGCTTTACGTGGAAGGGCCTTCAGCCAGGCCCGCCAACCACAACTCCTGAAAGGAATCAAACATGGCTAAGAAGTCCAAGCGTTACATTGAGCAGCTCGCCAAGGTGGACCGCGACGCGTTCTACCACCCGCTGGATGCGGTGACCCTGGCAAAGGAGACCGCTTCCGACAAGTACGACGCAACCATCGACGTTGCGATGCGTCTGTCCGTCGACCCGCGCAAGGCTGACCAGCTGGTCCGCGGCACCGTCAACCTGCCGCACGGCACCGGTAAGACCGTCCGCGTCGCAGTCTTCGCTGAGGGCGAGAACGCCACCAAGGCGAAGGAAGCAGGCGCTGACATCGTCGGCACTGACGAGCTCATCGAGCAGATCAACGCTGGCCAGCTCGACTTCGACGTAGCTATCGCTACGCCGGACCAGATGGCTAAGGTCGGCCGCGTCGCCCGCGTGCTCGGCCCGCGTGGTCTGATGCCGAACCCGAAGACCGGTACGGTCACCCCGGACGTCGCTAAGGCGATCCAGGACTCCAAGGGCGGCAAGATTGCCTTCCGCGTGGACAAGGCATCGAACCTGCACGCAATCATCGGTAAGGCTTCCTTCACCCCGGAGCAGCTCGCTGAGAACTACGGCGCGCTTCTCGACGAGGTCGTTCGCCTCAAGCCGTCTTCCGCCAAGGGTGTCTACCTGAAGAAGATCACCGTGTCCGCAACCCAGGGCCCGGGCGTTCCGGTTGATACCTCTGTGGAGAAGGACTACGCCAAGAAGGCATAGTCTTCCCGCAACGATTTCGCGCCTCGGTGGTTCACCGGGGCGCTTTTTCGTGTCTGGGGGTAGTGCTTTGTCGCAACGCTTAATGGAAGTAGTATTCGTTAAGTGTTGAAAACGGTTACCAATAGTCTTGTGGTTGTCTGCCTCGCCGCCTTGCTCACCCTGTTGACGTGTGGCGTGGCACTGGCGGATCCCGCCCGTTTTGATCGGGGCCACATCGATGTCTTCAACGTCACCGCCGACGGTGGCAGCCTGACTTTGGACCTGCAGGAGGACGTCACCGGCTCCCACGTGCGCCGCGCACCCGAGGATGTCGATTTGGTTGTCGGCGAGGCGGCCTACACCGACGAAACCGCCAACGTCCCAGAGATCGGCGAGCCCGGCTACCTGCTGCCACAGACCCAACGTGCCGACCTGCTGTGGCCCGGGTGGGACACCCAGGGCGTGCGCGAAGGTGGCTTCGGTCGCGTCGACATCGAGTTCCGCGAGGTCTCCGGGCCAGGATCCGTCTACCTGTTCCAGACGGGAAGCTTCGGCTCCTTCCAACCCGTGCTTGATAGCGACCAGCCGCAGCTCTCCTCAGGATCCCGCATTGTTCAGGACGACCCGTCCCACGTCCACGCGAACTGGCTGTTCACCCAGCCAGGCGTGTACACCATGAAGGTTGTGGCAACCGCGGACGGCGCCGAGTCCAACGAGGCGGTGTACACGTGGCACGTCGGCGACGCGAGCGCCGAGACCGGTACAGACCGCGCCAGCGCCGAAACCAAGGCCGACACGAGCACCGGCACGTCCCACAACGACGCAAACAGCAACGCCGCAGCCAACAGCGCAGACTCGGTTTCGAAGTCTGTTGCTTCCAAGCCGGTAGCCCAGAAGCCGGCGCCCGCAGCAGCACCTGCGGCCAAGCCGGCGCCCGCCACCACCTCAGCAGCGGCGAAGAAATGCACACCCGCGTTGCGCCCGATGATCAAGGACGACCGCAACGTGCCCGCCACCTGGAAGCGTCCGGAAGACCTTGTGTTCGGGCTTGGCAACGCGGCGGAGGCGGACCTGCCCCAGGCGGTCGGCCCAGTGCCTGCCGGCAAGGCGTGGATGATTGGTGCGACACAGCAGGACAACGTGCCGTGGCTGGGTGCGAACACGCAGCACGAGTCGCTCATTGAACACACCACCGGCGAGGTCACCTGGGAAGTAACAAACTTCAACGGCCCCGGCCCAATGACCGTGTTCACCCAGGGCGGCCTGGGGCAAGTGGTGGGCGAGGAGTGGTTCACCGCAGAGAATGGTCGCGGCTCCGGCAGCCACACGATCCCGGCGAACTCGCACGTGCACCCCAATTGGGTGTTCGGTGCACCCGGCACGTACAAGGTGACCATCCGTCAGACCGCCACCACAAAAGGCGGGGAGAAGGTCTCCGGCGAGGCCACGCTGACGTTCAATGTCGGCGAGACCGGCAACGCCGATAGCGGCCACTTCGATTTCGGCTCCATGTTTGACCCAGAAGGCAGCTGCAGCGCCGGAGCTGCAACGGCACAAGGCAGCGACGCCGCACGCTCAGGTGACCTCGCAGAGACCGGCACCACAGTGATGACCGTGCCGTTCGCCATCCTGGGCCTCGGCGTCGCGGTGTTCGGCGCGGCGATGTGCACGCTGGACACTGCCTTGCGACGCCGCCTGATTGCCCTCGCAGGAGCCTCGAAGTGAAGCGCGCCAAAGCTATAGCGGCCCTCGGGTTGGTTGCGGGTCTGGTGGGCTGCGCGCAGGCGGACGGTGCGGTGGATGATGGCCGGTTGCGTGTGGTGGCGTCGACAAGCATTCTCGCGGATGTCGTGCAGAATGTCGCCGGCGATGCCGCTGACGTCACCCCGTTGATGCGTCGCGGCGCCGACCCGCACTCGTATGAGCCGACCCTGCACGCCACGCGCGACATTGCCTATGCGGACGCCGTGTTCACCAACGGGCTGTTGCTGGAGCCGCAAGCATTGAGCCGCACGATCGAGTCGACGGCGCGACCCGACGCGCGTGTGGTGGCGCTCGCCGAGCAGACGCAGCGCTACGGCTACGCCCCGATCCCGCTGGTCGAGGACGCGAGCTTGGACACCGTGTGGTTGGGCCTGCGGTTCGAGGGCGACCTGCCCGCCACCGCGGTCACCGAGCTTTCGCTTGTCGACGCCACCGGCCCCGGCAAAGCTTTCGCCTTCATCCTCGGCACGTTTGGCACACCTGAGTTGCTCTTCGACTCCGACGGCGGCTCGACCATGCTGCCGGCGGGTGCGCACACGCACGTGAGTTGGGCCTTTTCAGCGCCGGGTGTGTACGAGTTGCGGCTGCGCGCGTCGGTGCGCGACGCGGTCGATGCGCCAGAGCGCAGCTCCGCCGAGCAAACCGTGACGGTGGTTGTCGGCCAGGACCCGGCGCAGGTCGCGCCTGGGAAGGTGGCGATCGAGCATGGTCACGTGGACATCGCCACGCTTGTCGACGACACCACCACCCACCTGACGCTTCGCACCGACGACCACAGCCACCCCGGCCACACCGACATCAACCCCGCCGATGCCGTCGTTGTTGTACCCACAACCACCCTGCAGCCGATCCCGCCACAGCGCGAGTTCCGCTTCCTCGGCAACCCGGACGACGAGACCTACCTGCTGCCGCAGGCGGTACTCGGCCGTCACGTGCACGGCGAGCTAGACCCGCACATCTGGCACGACCCGGCCGCGATGAAAGCGGTGGTTGACGTGGTGCGCGACGAACTGTCCGCCATCGACCCGTCACGCGCCAGCCAGTTCGCGGACAACGCCAAGCGCTACCAGTCGCTTCTCGACGACACCGACCGCACCGTCCGCGCCATGTACGACTCCATCCCCGAAACCAACCGCAACCTGGTCACCACCCACCACGGCTACGCCTACCTCGGCCGCGCCTACGGGCTGCGCATCGCAGGCTTTGTCACCCCGAACCCGAGCGTGGAGCCGAGCCCCCGCGACCTGCTGGCACTCTCGCGCACCTTGGACAACCTCGACGTGCCGGCCGTGTTCGTCGAGTACGGCAGCGAACAAGAAACGCCTGTGCTCACCCAAACGGCCGCCCAGCACGGGGTGAACGTGTGCCCGATCTGGGGCGACTCCCTCGACCCGCCCGGTCAGGGGCCGGCGCAAACGTATGTGGACTTTGTGCTGGCCAATGGGTCGTCGATTAGTAACTGCTTGAAAGGACAACAATGAAAAAGATTCCAGCCCTCATCACCGCCGCCATGATCGCGGCCGCACCCGCAGCAACCGCCCAGGTACAGGACAACAACCCCGCCCTGCAACAAGTCGTTGACGCCAACGAAACGATCGCGCCGGAAGGCGAACGCACCGTCATCGACGCAGGCCACGTTGACCTCGGCCCCATGTTCGTGGACGACAAACTGCAATTCCTCGTTCGCGACGACACCCATGAGCCCGCCATGTGGCGCCACCTCAACGACGTCGTCTTCGCCGTCGGCGACGCCGCCAAGCAAACCCTGCCCGACACCAACGACTTCGACTTCACCGGCGCCAAACCAGGCTCCGACGTATGGGTCGTGCCCCAAACCGAAGTCGCAGGCGTGCCATGGCTGGGCTGGAACTCCCAAGCCCCCTCGCTGCTCGAGCGCTCCACGTCCGGCATGAGCCTCGAATTCGCCGGCCACGACGGCCCTGGCGACTTCTCCCTCTTCGTCCAACCCGGCGGCTTCCACGAACCGCAGCAACTGTGGAACTCCCGCACCGAAGGCGACCAGTCCATGTGGGTCGAACCCAACACCCACACCCACGCCAACTGGGTGTTCACCGAGCCGGGCGTGCACCTGATCAAGGTGCGCGCGGAGGTGGAGGACACTGACGGCCAGGTGCACACCGACGAGCAGGTGCTGCGCCTTGCGGTCGGCGTTGACCCGCAGGAGGCGTTCGACGCGGAGTTTGCGGGCGCCGGGGAGGGGGCGTCGTCGTCAAGCAATGTGCTCCTGTTCGCAGGCTTGGGTGTGCTCGTCCTGGCGTTGGTGGCGTTCGCGGTGGTGTGGGGGCGTCGTAAGTGATCACAATCCGCGACCTTGCCGTGTCCTACCCGGGACGTGAAGTGTTTCAGGGCGTGGACGTCACGCTCAACGGCGGCGAATTCACCGGCCTGCTCGGGCCGAACGGCGCAGGCAAAACGACGCTGATGCGTGCGATGCTCGGGCTCGTACCCGCCGACGCAGGCACCGTCGAGACGACCGACTCGCGTCCGATCCGCGACGTCGTCGGCTATGTGCCTCAACGCCACAACGTCGCGTGGGATTTCCCAATCGACGTCTACACCGCCACCCTCAACGCCACGCTTGGGAAGCGCCCCTGGTTCCGCCGCGCTGGCGAACGCGACCGCATGTGGGCGCAGCGTGCGCTTGAGATGGTGAACCTTGCAGACCTCGCCGACCGCCCCATCAGCGACCTGTCCGGCGGCCAGCGCCAACGCGTGCTCATCGCGCGTGCTTTGGTGCGCCGTCCGCGCATGCTGCTTCTCGACGAACCCTTCACCGGCCTCGACATCCCCACCACGGAACATTTGCTCGGGCTGTTTCGTGAGCTCGTCGATAAGGGCCTGGGCGTTGTGATGTCCACCCACAACATCGTCGAGGCCGTCGAATCCTGCGACCGTCTCATCCTGTTCAAAGGCGGCATCGTGGCGGATAGCCCGACGCGCCTGCTTAACGACGACACCCCCTGGATGCACACCTTCTCCGTCGGCCCCGACTCACCGTGGCTGCGAGGCGTGCGCGCACACCTGGAGGCCGCCCATGCCTGAGATTTCCTTCCTGCAATTCCTCGCCGACATGGCGAACCCACAACTGGCATTTCTGCCACGTGCGCTGGGCGCCGCCGTGATCGCCGCGGTGCTCTGCGCGGTGGTCGGGTGCTTCGTGGTGCTGCGCGGCATGGCGTTCATCGGCGACGCCGTTGCGCACGCGGTGTTTCCCGGCATCGCCGTCGCCTTCGCCTTGCAGACCTCGGTGCTGCTCGGCGGCGCGGTGGCGGGGGCGTTGGTGGCGGTGCTGATCGCGGTGATGTCGCAACGCCGCACCATTAAAGAAGACTCCGTGATCGGCATCGTGTTTACCGCCGCGTTTGCCATCGGCCTGGTGATCATCTCGCGGGTCGAGGGCTACACCGCCTCCGTGAGCTCGTTCCTGTTCGGCTCGCTCACCGGCGTTGGCGTGCGCGAACTGGTGGTCAACGCGGTCGCTGGCGCCATCATCGTCGCCATTGTGGTTGTCCTGCGCCCGTGGCTGACCGCCGTCGCCTTGGACCGTGAAACCGCCCGCGCCATGAACCTGCCCGTCGCTGCGTTGGACCTCGCGCTGTATCTCAGCGTGACGTTCGCCGTTGTGCTCGCCGTACAGACCGTGGGCAACATCCTGGTCGTCGCACTGCTGATCACCCCGGCTGCCGCCGCGCGCCTGTTCACCGACCGGCTGGACACGATGATGCTCATCGCCGCCGCATTCGGCGTGGTTGGCAGCGTCCTGGGCGTGTGGCTGGCGTGGGCCTACGATTCCCCAACCGGGGCGACGATCGTCCTTTCCGTCACCGCCCTGTTCGCACTGAGCTGGCTGTTCGCGCCGCGTCGCGGAGTGTTCGCGAAGGTGGTGCGGGCATGAAGTTGTACCGACTTGTGACGCTGGTCGTCGCTACGCTTGCGTTTGCTGTGGCACCACTGGCGCAGGCGAGCAGCGAGCACAAACCCGGCGATCCCGGCCACAGCGTGACCCTCGACGCGGACGTCGACCACCCGTGCGCCGGCCGCAAACTGCTCTACCACTCCCACAACGACGCCCTCTACGGCACGCGCTCCGGCGGCAAGCTAGCGGTGATGGCGGTCGACGGCCAACAGGTCACCTCCCAAGACTCGGTGTGCTTCCGCCTCGCCCCAGACGCGGACGCCGATGGCAACGACCTGTCCAAACTCACCATCCCCGACGACGGCACCCTCGACTTCCTCGGCCCCCGCGGCAGCGAAGTGTGGGCAGCGCCGCAAAGCGTGGACTGGACCGACAACTGGCGCCCCATCTGGTCAGGCCTCGGCGCGTTCGACCCCGCCCACGAACTCGACCCCACGTCGATCCCCACCAACTTCAAAGACGACGTCATGCACTTCGACCTCGTAGACATGGATGCGCCCGGCGACATCAACGTCATGTTCACCAGCCGCGTCTACGAACCGGAGCGACTATTCGACTCCTCCAACCCAGACATGCGCACCATCACCTACGAAGTCGGCGGCCACGGCCACTTCACCTGGACGTTTTCCAAACCAGGCATCTACGCGCTGACGTGGCAAGGCCGAGCCGAGCGTACCGACGGCACCACCGAACGCTCCGAACCCATCACCCAATACTGGCTTGTCGGCGACGACGCCCCCGTCGGCCTCCCCGAAGGCACCACCACGGGCCTGCGCACCCCAAAGTCGGCATCCACACCCACTGACGCGCAACCGACCACGTCGGCGACCACCACGGCGGCTCCGACCTCCACCCAGGCCTCCACGTCGGCGCAGCCAACTACCACCGCGCCAACTCCTGCGCCGGCACCAGGCACCTCCACGCCCAACGCCGCAGCGAAGGAGCGCGCGCTAATCAAGGCGGGTCATATGGATATGGCCTTGGTGGGGGAGGGGTCGTCGTTAAGCACAGTGCTCATCGATGATTCCGACCCCCTCCACCCGGCGCACCGACCCTCCGGCAGCTTCATCTTCGCCGTGCCCGACAGTGCGCGCACCGACCTGCCCGATAGCGTGCGCGACAGCTTCCCTGGCAGCCCAGCGCAGATGTGGATACTGCCGCAAGCACAGGACAAGAACCTGCCATGGCTGGGCTTTTCCACCACGGGAGTGCCCGCGAGCGCGATTGAGGAAGGCAGCCGGATCACGGTAAGCATGCGCGACGTCACCGGCCCGGGCCGCCTGATGACATGGCACGAGGATCTGCGAGGCCTGCGCATCGAACTGGATTCGGGCGACCCGTCCAAAACGCTCCAATACCCGGTTAACGCTCACGACCACCAAGGCTTTGGGTTCACCGAGCCGGGCATCTACACGGCGACGTTCGTGTATTCCGGCACCACGCGTGACGGTGAGGCGTTTGAGAAGGAACTCGTCGCAACGTTTGCAATTGGCGACGACGCCATCACCAACGCCCCAACCAATCCCGACGACACCGATAACGCAGGCAACACGGGCAACGCGGGCAAAAGCCTGAACGTCCCACAGGCGTTGGCGGCGGGTCTGCGGCAGGTGGAGAAGGAGCTCAAGAAGTTTGGCGACGCCATCGCGCCCGCCGCAAAACCGTCCACGAAGCCGTCTGCGCAGGCGACCACACAGCGGGCGACACGGCCGACGACACGGCCGAGCAACCAGGCAACTTCTCGCCCCTCGCGCACCGCTGCACCTGCGGCCCCGGCAACCACTGCCCAGTCGGCCCGGTCGGCCCAGTCGGCTCGATCGGTGAGTACTGCGCGTGCTGCACAGGCTGCACCTCGCAGTCAGGCGGCGGCTCAATCCACGGCGAAGCAGTCTCCGACGAGGCGTGCGCAGGCAAGCCGTGCAGCGTCATCGCAACTATCGACGAGCACTAGCGCCCCCGCCACAACCTCCGCCCCTTCGCCGGAGCCCTCACCTGAGTCTGCACCCGATGCTTCGGGCAGCGGGATTCATGCCGCGCAGCCCGTCGAAGGCACGAGCAACTCCGCGACGGCCGGCGGCT
Organism: Corynebacterium sp. HMSC11D10; assembly: GCF_001806995.1. Lineage (NCBI taxonomy): Bacteria > Bacillati > Actinomycetota > Actinomycetes > Mycobacteriales > Corynebacteriaceae > Corynebacterium > Corynebacterium sp. HMSC11D10. The sequence continues at coordinate 153 of NZ_KV787068.1, read as the reverse complement.
TCTGGGCTGGCCTCGCGATTGGTGTTGGCATCATGGCGCTCATCGGCGGCGCAGTACTGTTTGTTGCCGCGCTGAAATTGCTCCGTCGCGCTGAGCGACACGACGAGCACTAGCCGAAGAGTTGGTCCATTGCCCCGTGGTTGGTGTTTTTCA
>NZ_KV787067.1:0-1253 GCF_001806995.1 Corynebacterium sp. HMSC11D10 | reverse complement strand
ACGCCGACCGGACACACATTTTGCTACTTAACCCCTTTTTGACCCTTAACCCAAAAATAACCCCGCAGGTTTCCCTGCGGGGTGTTGTCATTAGAACGGTACTTCTTCGCCCTCGGACCGCGACGCTGCGGCTGGCGAGTGAGCGGACCAGGGTCAGACCGAGGAGAGCGCCCTTGCCTTGATCTGGTCGAACTCCTGCTGGGTAATCGCTCCCGAGTCGAGAAGGGCCTTCGCCGAGGCGATCTCATCGGTCGGGCTCGATCCGGCGGAGCCGCCGGCGACGGACTTGATGTACTCCTCCTGCCGCTGCTGGCGCTCCTGGTGCGCCTCGGCCGCGCGGTCGGTCATCCCCCGACCTCGAACAAGCAGGTACGCGAGCATTCCGATGAACGGCAGCGCGACGATGAACACCACCCACAGCGCCTTCGCGAAGCCGCCGAGGTCCTTGCTGCGGAAGAGATCTCCGAAGATCCACCACAGGGACATGAACCATGCGAAGAAGATGAAGAACTCGAACATGGCGAGTAGGAATGAGCCGTTGTCGTCGAACATCTGCTGACTGCCTCCTGACTGGATGGACGCTGGCCGAGCGGTCCACGCGGACCCCAGCGCACGACGGTTAGGAACAAGGACGTGCCCGGGCCGTCGCCGAACCACGTTAGCAGATCTTCCTCACCAAGCGTGGTAGCCGGGTTGCGACGCGCTGACCGGGTTGGGCTGGTGAAGACGGACCTGGGACTCCACGATTCGTAGCGACCAAGCAACGGATCGAGAGGAGTCCCAGGTGAGTGTTGAGGCTACCGTCCTGCCCGCTGCGATGCTCGGCATCTCGGGGTTGGTGGTGCTTGCCGCCGGTGAGTACGGCGGTGAGCTGGAGCTGTTGGTGGAGACCTCCGAGTCGGTGACCGGGTGCCCGCGGTGCGGGGTGGTCGCGGTGGCCCGCGGCCGGCGTGAGCATCTGGTGCGTGACATCCCCTCGGCGGGGCGGCCGGTGCTGCTGGTGTGGCGCAAGCGGCTGTGGCGGTGCGCCGAACCGGCGTGCCCGCAACGTACCCGGTCAGTACACCTAATAAAGCGACGTCAGTACGTTCGCTAATGCTCGAGCTGATCTTTCATCGCTCGTACCTCTCGGCTGCCAGCGTGGTCACTTATTCGCAACCGCCCACCGTGCGTTCTCTACACCCCTCACCGTTGCACCCGCGTGAGACTCTTAGACGGACCTGACGATCCACTCACGATCGCCAGGCAGTGCA
>NZ_KV787066.1:0-6061 GCF_001806995.1 Corynebacterium sp. HMSC11D10 | reverse complement strand
CATTGGCGTCCAACTTCGAGTTGGCCGGGTTGAAGGCGAAGTCGTACTTCAATGAGGCGTCGTCAGGCTGAAAGCGCTGGGACGGCGGATTGTGCTCCACAAAGCCGCCGAAGTGCTTGATAGTCGCGGGGGAAGCAACCTCGATTTTGCCCTTTGCAATTGGGCCGGTGATGTAGTTGGAGAACGTTCGTTTCAGATTCCAGCTCAGGCTCGCGGTCTCAATAGCGGGAACGCTCGCCGCGTGTGCAGACGGGGCGACGACGACACCCGCTGCAAGCAGAAACGTCGCCGCAGCGGCAGATTTACGGGTCGGGAACATGTGGATCTCCTTAGGTGCGGTCGGGGAAGAGGAGGTTGCGCGTGTGCGAGCCGAGGGCGTTGGTGTCAGTGCGCGTGGGGGATACGTGGATCGATTCCCCATGCCGGCGGACCTCGAGGGGATACTCGTATACTGCAGACAGGGTCTCGCTGGTAAACACCTGGTCAATAGGGCCGCTGGCGGCCACGCGACCTCGGTTGAGACAGGTCACTTGGTCGCAATAATTGGCCGCTGCGTTGAGATCGTGCAGCACCACCACGACGGTGCTCCCGCTACGCGCCGCCTGCCGGATGAGTCCAAGGGCACGCTCTTGGTGCTTAACATCCATGGCCGCTGTTGGCTCATCGAAGAACACCACCGGGGTGGTCTGCGCGAGGACACGCGACATGGCCACGCGGGCGCGCTCGCCGCCGGAGAGTGTCACGACTTCACGGCCGGCAAGGTGGGAAACCCCGGTGGCCTCGAGGGCGGCATCGATAATCGCGTTGTCCTCCTCCGGGCTGCTCGTGCCTTCCCACGGCGAACGTCCCATCGCCACGACATCGCGGACGAGGAATGAGAAGGTGACGGACACGTCCTGCAACATGACAGCGCGCTTCCTGGCCATCGCTTTTGGCTTGGCATGCCGCGGCTCAACACCGTCGATCTGCAGCACGCCCGAGGCAACGGGGATGTCTCCAGAGAGTGAGGCGAGCAGCGTCGACTTACCTGCGCCGTTCGGGCCGATGAGGCCGGTGACGGTGCCAGGTGCGGCGTGAAAAGAAACGTCGGAAAGCAACTCGGCGTCGCCGATGCGGACGGTCATGTTGTGCGCCTCAACGCTCATGTCAGTGCACCCCCTTGCGCATCATTTGACGAAGTAGAATGAAGAACGTCGGCCCGCCGACGAGCGCGGTGAAGATGCCGATGGGCATATCCGCGTACGCGATGAGGTTGCGCGCCACCACGTCTGCAACCGCGATCAGCGCCGCGCCGCCGAGTGCTGATGCCGGGATGAGCACGCTATTCGACGGTCCAACAGCAGTGCGGATGATGTGGGGAATCACCAAACCGACGAAGCCGATGAGTCCTGCGTAGGACACTGCGCCTGCGCTCAGTAGCGTCGCCAGGAGCACGCTGATTGTTCGCAACCGCTGTACGTTGACACCAACGTGCGATGCGGCGCCTTCTCCGAGCGCCAGCAGATCGAGCTTCCGGCCGAGGAACAGCGCGCACACAATTCCGAATGCCGCAATGCAGGCGACGGGGGTGACGTGCTTCCACTGTGCACCGGCGAGGGTGCCCATCTGCCAGAAAATGATCTGCTCACGCGCAGTCGAGGGTGCGAGGAACAGCAGGAATGAAATGGTTGCGCCAGCGACGGCGTTTACCGCGATGCCCACCAAGATCAAGTTGACAACCGCGGTCTTACCGCGGTGCCTCGCCAACGCCCACACCAATAGCGTCGTGGCTAAGCCGGCGACAAATGCGCCGATTGGGATGGTCATGGTGCCTGCGAAGCTCGCCCCGCTGACGATGAAAATCGCTGCACCGACGCCGGCACCCGAGGTCACACCCATCACTGAGGGCTCAGCCAGCGGGTTGGCGAAGACAGCTTGCATGAGCGCGCCCCCCACGCCGAGCGCAGCGCCGACAAGAATGCCCAAGATCAGCCGGGGGATACGCACCTGCCAAATGACAGAGGCATCCATGCCGTCAACGCCGAAGGGGCCGCGAGCGAGAATCCGCGGCAGGTCCCCGAGGTGGACGGTGTATTGGCCGACGCTTAGCGACACGACGAACGTCACCGCAAGCAGCACGACGAGTCCGATGAACAGCGCGATGCGGCGCCGGTGTCGCTGCGCGAACACCTGGTCTACGTAGTTAGCCATTCGTGCGCTGCCCGCTCTTTGTGTCCACCGAGCCGGTGTTGGCACCTTCGCCGTACAGCAGTTTCGCGGCGCGCAAGAGGAGCTCTCCAGTTTGGGGGCCGAAGGCGAGGGAGTCGCCGTCATTCATCGTGATCGCGCGTTGATTCTGCCCGGCGATTGTCTGCACGACACCCGGTCGCTGGAGTAGCCCTTCCATGCCGCCGGTGGACTCGAGGCCCTTCGTCATCAGTACAAACATCTCGGGGTTGAGCTCAGCGAGCGCTTCGGGGCTGGCCGGCTTCAGATCGGTGATGCCGGCCTCGGCCGCCATGTCGCGACCGCCTAGGGCATTGATCAGGCTGGTAGATCCGTAGTCCTCGCCAATGATGTAGAAGATGCCACCGGTGCCACGAAGGTACAGAAACGCCATGCGCAGCGGCTCAGCAGGCTTGATCTCATCGATCACGGCAAGCGCCTCTTCAACCTCGCGCATGCTGCGTTCGGCGAGCTTCTCGCCCTCCTCGGGCAAACCAACCACCGAAGCCACCAGGCGGATATCGTCGCCGATGGTCTCCAGCGAACGCTTGGGGTTCATCATCACCGTGGTGATACCTGCGTTGCGGATTTGCTCAATCACCTCTGGCGGGCCGACGGACTCATCCACAATCACCAGTGTTGGGTTCAGCTCCAAGATGGCCTCGGCGTTGAGGTTGTGGCCACCCACGGTGACCACTGGGCGGTCAGCCAAGGAGGGTTCCGTGCTCGACACCGTTCTGCCTACGATGTTCTCGTTGAGCCCCAGACCAGTCAGGGTCTTGGTGTAGGTGCCGTACAGGTCGAGCGCCAGGATGCGGGAGACATCGGTTACCTCAACGTCGAAGCCTTTCGCGTCTACCAGCGAAACAGGGAGGGCTGGTGTTGGGTTGGTAGCCACAGGGGCAACGTCGTCAAGCGAAGGCACGGTCTTCACACCCTGCGCCGCGCGCGGATCGACTTGGCCCGCTTCCGTGCGTAACTCGCTCGCGAGCTCAGCGTTCACACTCGATGTGCCGTCCCAGCTTGCACAACCGGTTAAGGCGAGCATGCAGACGAGGACGGTGGCTACTAGTCTCCTCATTAGGGTGGGATCTCCTTAGACGCTCGGGGCCTTGCGGCCGAAGTTGATAATGCTGCCGCCGCCGATAACCAGTGACGCGAGCAAGGCAAGTACCGACGGCACGCTGTTGCCGTCGAGGTTGAGACCGGACGGCGAGGCCCCGGAAGACTTGATCCGGAACTGGTCTTCGCCATCCCCGGTCTGCTCCTTGAATCCACCGAGCGAAGCGTTGTCGCCCATGCTTTGTGCTGCGGCGGTGGAGGACGCTGCGCCCGGGCCTGTCCCGTCCACACCGACACCGTCAGCACGCAGTGCCGCAGCGGCATCGGTGGAGCTGGACTTGCCCTGCGCGTCGCCTTTTGTTGCTCCTCCCTGCCCTTGGGCACAGTTCGGGGCGCCGCTGAGACTCGCGGTGAAATTGATCGGGTCCAGCGGGTCGCCTGCGGGGTAGAAGTTGGCGAACGCCTCGGCTCCAACTGGTGTCAGCGTGGTGGTTGCTGAACCGGAAACTGCGGAATCGGAGACGTCCAGCGACGTGAACGTGAGATTGGCCATGGCGACGCGGCCGTAGTCGCCGGGGTTGCCTTCGACATCGTTCGACGTGACATCCATGACAAGCAATCCCGCGTTGCCCTTGAATTGCACCTCGATGTTGGAGAAGCGGGTTTCAAGAATGCCCTTGTGGCCGTAGAATTCAATGGTTCCAGGGAAGAGGATCGTGCCTTCCTTGGTCTGCGGATTCACGGCTCCGCCTTGCGCCTTGAAGCGGTATTGGCCGTCGGAATACGCGACGTTGTTGGAAAGGTTCCAGCCACCCTTGGCAATCTGGCCCTGGATGTACGCGCGGAACGTGGAACGTACACCCCACGCGAAGTCGCCGCTGGTCACGCCCTTCGAGGCGGGGGCAGTGCAGATGTCGTTGGATACGGCCTGGGCTGCGGGTGCAGCTCCAGCTCCAGCTCCAGACTGCCCAGAGCTGGCTGCTCGGCTCGGGGCGGCACCACCCGATGGGCCTGCGATGCCACCTCCGCCGCCGCTACCGCCATCGGCCGCGTCAGCGGTGGAGAATCCTCCGCTGTTGGGCGCTGCAGCAACGCCGCCGGTACCAGTGCCAGCCGCACCAGCACCTGTCGGAGGAGCTTCAGCAGACGTGGCAGCGCTGGTACCCCACACCCGGTCGTGGAACTGGCCGGAGTTGTCCATGAGATTTTCAGTGTTGGTGATCAGCCCGTTGACTTCAATGAGAGTGTCGTTGACTTGGCCGAGCAGTTTGGCTGCGCCCTCGGTGGCGTTGGAGCGTGTGGCGGCACCACCACTACCTGAGTTTCCACTGGTCCCCGAGGGTGCGCCGGAGCCCGCCCCCATCTTAAGGCTGAGGTTGAGCGGGGAAAGGGGCTCACCAGCAGGGTAGAAATCCGCGAATACCTTGCTTGCACCTTCGGTAGACACCTTGGTGTCACCGGTGAGGGTGACGGTGTCTTGCGAGAAATCGGGAGCGGCTGAGAAAGCGACGGTGGCTAAGACCGCCTCCTTGCCTGTGAACAATGGGCCGATGTTGCCTGGCACGCCGGTGTTCTCGCGGCTCTCATAATCCACTCGAATCTCACCGCTGGTGCCGTTGATCACCAGTTTCATGTTGGTGAGCTTGATGTCAAGCGTCCCTTTGTGGCCATAGAACCGGATCCCGCCGTCAAATGCAATGGTGCCCGCATTCGCCCCCGTAATGTTCGAGTTGGCAACTGGGATGGTGAATACGCCGTTAGCGAGCGTGATCCCGCCGGAGGTCTGCACCTCACCCTTGGCAACGGGGCCCATGATGTACTTCATGAAGGAGTCGCGGATTGACCACTGCATTTGCCCGGATTGCACGGTCCGGTTGCTGGCGGCCTGCGCCGTGGCTTCGGGGGCCGCAATGAGTGGAAAGCCGATGGCCCCACCGGCAGTAAGCAGCGCCCCAGAGATGGTGAGGGCCGCAATTCTGTTAGCCCGTTGTTTGCTAGCTTTCCGCATCCTGTCGACTCCCTCTAGAATTCTACCAAGCTTAGGCTACACTAATTTAGCCATGGCTTAGTTTAAAACGCAAGTAGGAAGGGAAAACCCATGCGGGACAAGATCGATGCATCGTTTGCCATGCTCTACCCCGACGTTGATCCGGGAACGCCATTGCCGCCGTCAACCTGGGAGCGAGTGGCGGTGTCCTTGAGCTCCGGCGTGTTGTTCTTCGGCGTCGCGGCAGGCGACCTCATCATCGCCGGTGTGGGCCTGTTTTTGGTGCTGGTGGCGACGGTGATGCCAACGCAGCGCGCCGACCGGCGCACCCGAAACGAAGCTCGCGCGCGGTTCCCGCAGGTGCCTTGGGCTGAAAAGGACGTGTCACACCAATACGAGCCTGCGACGGTGATCGGTGTGACCTGGGCGGCTATCGCGATCGTCGCCGTTCTCGCGCTGCTACTCGTGCCAGCGAAGTTCAGCCTTCTTGCCGCGGGGGTGTGCGGCGTAGCCGCAGCAGTGATCATGTGGTTCGTCCCCGGGATCCACCCGTCCCGGCAGCCGGAGATTCTTGGCTACGAGGACGAAGACGACTCTTTAGATGCCCCCCGCGATGTGGAGGAGACTGCAACGTTCAGCCGCGTCGAGCAATAGCCTGCTCGTACACCTCGACCACTGCTTCGGTCGAGGTGCGCCAGTTCCAGCGCAACGCTTCCTCGCGCGCGGCGTCGTCGTCAAGTGGCGTTGTGGAGATCACCTCGCCGTTATGGAAGACCACCGCGCCGTTTTCGGCGATGAACGTCTCGC